>JAPUIL010000504.1 GCA_027297085.1 Verrucomicrobiota bacterium
ATTGAACTTAAATTCCCAAATGTTTTTATGGAGGAAAATATGATACCGAGCCACCTTTCCAAACTAATTAGCTGTTGCCAATCTGTTGCCAATAGCCTGGAAACTATGGAAATAATGGACAGAATGGACACATTTACTCCCGCATTTGTAACTCTGTAGACACCATGCACCCTATAGACGGGGTGGACGGTTTTACGACTGACTTCGAATCAGTTTGTCACCGAAGAAAAACGCGCTAAGCTTAGGTGGCGTTCTTAATATAGAGCTCTGGATCGCAATTCCAGTTTATTTTCGGTGCAACCCCGGTGCAACCGGGATGGAAACAATAGACGTAATGTAATCTATGGACTGTTTTACCCTCAAATCTGGACATAATGGACAATTTTTCAATAAATCCTCAGGTTATAATGTACTTGATTACAATGTAGACACAATAGATATAATCTGGTGTAGAGAGGAAGGTGTGCTATGAACGATGACAGACACGGCCACGATCACAAGGGAGATAAGCAGCTTGAGCCGAGTGGGACAGGCGGAGAGCAGAAGCACCAAAACATGCACCCAGAGGATCACGGAGGGACTGCCAAAGCTGATCGCACAGCGAAACCTGCTGCACTACGGCAGGAACACACGCAGGCTCATCAGAAGGATCAAGTTCACCCCCCTGAGCATGGGGCTGGTGCGCACGCGGGGCATGAGGAGTGGAGTCCAGCCGAGGACCTAAAACCTTCAGCGCACGCAGACCATACCGGACACGAAGAGATGTTCCGGAGCCGGTTCTGGGTATCCCTCGTGCTTTCCATCCCTGTCCTGATCTACAGTCCAACCGTCCAGGCTTGGTTCCGATTCACCCCACCTCCATTCCCCGGCAGCGAATGGATCGCTCCGGTGCTATCCGTCGTTCTCTTCATTTATGGTGGCGGTCCGTTCCTGCGCATGGCGGTGCCCGAGCTTCGCAATCGCAGACCGGGGATGATGACGTTAATCTCTCTAGCCATCAGCGTTGCGTTCTTCTATAGCCTGGCGGTGCTGTTCTTGCTTGAAGGCGATACCTTCTGGTGGGAGCTCGTGCTACTGTTGGACGTTATGCTCCTGGGCCATTGGATGGAAACGCGCAGCGTGCGGCAGGCCTCGGGAGCCCTCGGCGAGCTGGCCAAACTGATGCCTGATATGGCTGAGTTGATTGACGCGGAAGAAGACGTCAAGCAGGTGCCTGTTGGTAAGCTGCAATTGAACGATCTGGTCCTGGTGCGTCCGGGTACCAACATACCGGCCGATGGAACTGTTGAGGTGGGCGAGTCAGATATAAACGAGGCTTTGATCACGGGCGAGTCGCTTCCGGTGAGGAAGTCGATCGGCGACAGTGTCATTGCTGGCACGATCAATGGGGACGGCAGCCTGCGCATACGCGTTAAGGCAACCGGCGACGAGACTGCGCTGGCGGGCATTATGCGGCTCGTATTGGAGGCTGAGCGAAGCAAATCGAACACACAAGTCCTGGCCGACAAAGCTGCTGGTTGGCTCTTTTACATTGCCGTCGTCGTGGCGGTTATCACGGCCCTGGTGTGGACTATTGCGATTGGATTTGGAGCAGAGGTGATCGCACGCGCGGCAACGGTCTTGGTGATCGCCTGTCCACACGCCTTGGGTCTCGCCATCCCCCTCGTCGTTGCAATCTCTACCTCCATGGGTGCCAAGAACGGAATCCTGGTGCGGAATCGGCTGGCGCTAGAAGAAGCGCGATTGATCGACACGGTTATCTTCGATAAGACTGGCACTTTGACAAAGGGCGAGTTCGGTGTGGTTGCGATTGCAACTTCTGATGGGTGGGATGAAGACCAGGCTCTTGCGCTGACCGCTGCCGTAGAGGGCGATTCCGAACACACGATTGCAAAAGGCATCCGTCAGACAGCCGCGGAGCGAGAACTTCGCCTTCCTAAAGTCGCCGATTTCGAGGCTATTAAAGGGCGCGGCGTGAAGGCAAGTGCAAATGGGCATGAAGTATTCGTCGGCGGTCCCCGATTGCTGGAATTACTAGAGCTTGGGCTGCCTGAGCCAATAAGGCGATTCCGAGACATCTCTGAAGCCAAAAGTCAGAGCGTCGTGTATCTAGTAGAGAATACGACAGTTGCGGCTGCCTTAGCATTGGCCGACGTTGTCCGGCCTGAGAGCAAGCGGGCGATCGACAAACTGCATGAATTGGGAGTAGAAGTGGCGATGCTCACGGGCGATAGCGAGGCGGTCGCCAGGGCAGTAGCGGAGGAACTGGGCATCGACCAGGTTTTCGCAGAGGTACTGCCAGAACATAAAGACCAGAAAGTGGCCGAGCTCCAGAGTCAAGGGAAGCAAGTTGCTATGGTGGGAGACGGTGTTAACGATGCACCTGCACTGACCCGGGCAAACATCGGAATCGCGATCGGCAGTGGCACTGACGTGGCGGTCGAATCAGCTGACATCATTCTGGTCAAGAGCAATCCGCTCGACGTGGTAAAGTTAATCGAACTCAGTCGCGCAAGCCGTCGCAAAATGGTGCAGAACTTAGTCTGGGCCACCGGCTACAACATCATCGCCATACCAGCCGCAGCCGGGGTATTCCTCCCATTTGGAGTATTGCTTTCTCCGGCAATTGGGGCAGCCTTTATGTCAGCCAGCACGGTGATCGTCGCCCTAAACGCGCAGCTCCTCCGCAGAGAGAGGCTAAGCGCATAGATTGAGTGCAAGCCTGAGAGCATGAATTGAATAAAAGATAGCCTCTCTTATTGAAACCACCTTTTTCTTCCAAATGCTTTGAGGACATACACCTGGATAAAAATCAAAAGTAGATAGTTTCAAGATATCTTCGTGGAATGGCAGACTCGTCATAAGGAGACGGACAATGAGCAACTCATTTCGGTTATTCCGGGTAAGAGGAATTGACATACGTATACACATCACTTTTCCTCTTATCCTTATATGGGCGGCATTGTCGTTTGGCGTTTTTAATGGGCAAGGCTTGGAGGGTGCCACATTCGGGATTGTGGTCATGCTGATGCTGTTTGCAATCATTGTATTGCACGAACTCGGACACAGCGTCGCAGCCCAAAACTTCGGTGTGTCCGTCAAAGAGATCATACTATTGCCTATCGGTGGAGTGGCCCAATTAGAGCGCATCCCCGAAAATCCGTTTCAGGAATTCGTGATCGCCATTGCAGGTCCACTGGTCAATTTTGTGATTGCGGTCATCATGATCTTGGTTGCTCCCCTACTGGGTCTGGAAATCGGCGCGTTTACGCTGGAAAATTTGTCAAGCAACTTAGGTGAGTTCACCCTACCATCGGTCTTTGGGTACGTGTTTGTCTCCAACATTTTTATTGGCGTCTTCAATCTGTTGCCGGCCTTCCCTATGGACGGGGGCCGGGTGCTGCGGGCGCTCTTGGCCACCAAGCTGGAATACAGCCGTGCTACAGCAATAGCGGTTGTAGTCGGGCGAGCATTTGCATGGCTATTAGGCCTGTGGGGCTTTCTTAGCGGCAGCTTCTTCGCTATCTTGATCGCGTTCTTCATTTATTCTGGCGCCGGCCAGGAGGGGCGGTTCGTTCAGCTGCGCAGTATATTGGGGGATATGATTGTCGAACAGGCTTATACTCGCAAGGCGCAGGTGCTTGCGCCAACTACCAAATTAAAAGAGGCGGTTCAGCTAACCCTAACTTCTTTTCAGGCTAATTTTGCAGTGTGTGACGGAGACCGGTTGGTGGGGCTGATGACGTATCCCAAACTGGTGGAGGCTCTTGATCGCCTCTCCGTTGACCGGCCGGTGAGCGAGGTAATGCTGACGGACTTCATAAGCGTTTCACCGGAAGACAAGCTATTCGACACTCAGCAGCGTATGATGGAACAAAAGCTGGAGGCAGTCCCTGTCGCCAAGCAAGGGCGATATCTCGGCCTGATCACCAGCCAGGATATCGGCGAGGCTTATCGCCTGCTCAGCCTATATCCCGGACAGACGCTTCCAACGGCCGCCGTGTAACCCATTTCTCTCGACTACCCACGCGCATTGTGGCGTTCTCTCAATTAAACTAACATTATGTGAACCTATTTCTTAGACAGTTTATGCTCTTTATTGGGGTCTGACAATAGGGAAAAAATTTAGTATTCTGAAGGTAGCAAAATAGTTCAGACTGTTGAATAAGTAACGGCTTTCAGCGCTTCGGGGGTTTGGGGCTACCTGTGTAGAAACTATAGAAATAATGGACCTAATAGACACTTTTCCCCCCACATTTGCCACTCTGTAGACGTGATAGACCCCTATAAACACGATGGACAGATTTTCTACTGACTCTTAATCAGTAGGTTACAAGTATTTAATGGAGGGAGAGAGTCGCCTTTCCAGTCTTGTTTCTGGTACAGTTTCGGTGCAGATAGGGTGGAAACCATGTAACCGATGGACACAATAGACCGATTTACTCCCACATATTGGACAGCATGGACGCAATAGACCATATTCGATGCAGTGGACACACTCCTTTGAGACTTTGTGTCTTTGTGGTAAAAAAAGAATTCGTTACATACCCCAAGAACGTCTGTGCTATAATTTATTTATCACCCAATTCCTCCCCAGAAAGAAGGTAACCCATGACCACATTCACAAGCTTTGCGCCAACACTCAAATTCCTCGCAGAAATCGAAAAAAACAACAACCGCGATTGGTTCCAAGCCAACAAAGACCGCTACCAAAACGAATACCTGCCCTCTATCCAGAACTTCATCGAAGCCATCGGTGCGCGGCTAAAGGAGATCTCTTCCGGCCTGAATGCCGACCCGCGCGTCAGCGGCGGCTCCATGATGCGCATCTACCGTGACGTCCGATTTTCCAAAGACAAGACACCCTACAAAAATCACCTCGGCGTCACCTTCTGGGAAGGCGCAAGCAAGAAGATGGAAGCGCCCGGATATCATTTCCACATGGACAAATCCAGCGGGGGGATCTGGGGGGGCCAGCACTTCTTCCCCAAAGACATCTTACCCAAATTCCGGACCTCCATCGACGATAATAACTTCGGCCCCCAATTCCA
>JAPUIL010000505.1 GCA_027297085.1 Verrucomicrobiota bacterium
TTCGGGGTCAAACACGCACTCTTCTTTTCCAGTGTTCCCGCCTGCATTCCGTCAGCAATAAAAAGCAACACATTCGGCCGGTCATTCATACTCAACTTTTTTCTTTCGTATTAATTGCTGCTCCTGTTATTAGTGCGCTTCGGGTAGATATATCACTTGTCTGCCACCCACAACCAGACGCTTCCTATTATACCCACTACTATCAGCCATGCTATTATAAACCCACTCATCGCCAGCCAAGTCGGTCGTGGAATTTCAAATTGTGTGCTGGGGAAAAATACATTTCTGGCTCCTGGCTTCATTCCATCCGGCAATTGACAAGGTTTATCAATCACTTCGCCGGGCTGAATCGGTGTCCTCAGTAAATTGTAAAACGCTTCTAGTTTTTGGGGAGCTACCGATGTAGAAAACAGACTGGCAATTATGCCAACCGCAAATCCGGCAGAAATGTAAGCCAGCATTTGCCAGGGCAGCCAAATCTCATGAACAGGTACGCCGTCCGTAACGATTTCCCGGACCACGCCGCCATTTATGGCCCAGCTAAATCCTCCCAGCCAGCCCGCAAACCATGCCTGGCTCGAGATGGCCCACACCAGCAGTGCGCCTAGGGTAGCTGACCATGCCCCCACTACCGTCGTTCTTCTCCAGAATATTCCCAGCCAGAAAGCCATGGCCATCATGGCGTCCACTTTCCACATCTGCTCAAGCATCTTTATAATTCCTTCAGCGGTGTAAGCCAGGAAAACACCTCCGGCTACAACGATTAAAGCAGAAGCTCGTGCTACCCAGAGGTAATGAGCCTGAGATTTCTCCGGTTGCCATAACTGATAAATATTTCGGGTAAACAAGCCGGATGAAGCGATCATAAACGAGTCGCAGGAGCCCATCACCGTCGCCAGTAATGCCGCAATAAAAACCCCCAGCATACCAATTGGCAGGAACTCCCGAGCCATCATTCCGTAGACCTGGTCCGGATGCTCGATTTCTCCCTTGTAATATACTAGAGCCGCAAGTCCGGTCAGGCACCAGGCAACGGTACAAATTCGCTTGATCATGTTGCCTCCCATGAAACCAACCGCTCCTTCGATCTCCGTTTTACCGGCGGAAGTGGTTCCCATGTTGTGAGGCTGAATAACTACGCCCAACAAGCTGTTGATGGCAATAATCAGTATGAAAAACACTCCGATTTCGCCGGGTGCCACCAGGGAGAGCATATCGTCCCGGCCAGTAATTTCCGGCAATGATTCCCTCATTCCCGATATGCCTCCCACTGCCTTGAGCACTAGCGGCAACAGAATGAATGAAAACAATATCGTCAAAATACTTTGGACAAAATCCGTTACTATTGCCGAGCTCAGGCCTCCGGCCAGGCCGTAGATCAGAAACATCGCGGTCATAACCACAATCATTAGGTTTTCCGGTAGCTCACCGCCTGTGGTTGCTTCGATGATCACGCCAGTACCTTTCAGCATCATCCCGATCCCAATCATATATTTCACCAATCCCACTAGTACGTATAAAACGGATACTGAACGGTCAAAGCGCGCTTCAAACACATCCGCCGTGGTCAAAGCGCGGAAGCGACGCATCATCGGTGCCATGAGCCAGTAGAATGGCGTGGCGAATAACCACATCCACTGGTACCAAATACCAGACAGCCCGCTGGTGAATGTCTTCGAAGCCACACTCACTGCCTGGTCGGAGTGCGTGCCAGTGCCGAAGCTGTGCATTATCATCATGATCTTGCCGAATTTCCTCGGCATCACGAATTGCGAAAGTGTCTTAACACCTCTCGCAGACCATACTCCAATGACAGTGATGCCGATGAAGTACATCCCGAGCGCAACGATATCTATCCAGTGAAGACCAAACATAAGGAACTAAGCAGTTACCCGTGTAGGCCTTAATTTGGTATCCTAACCTCGTAGCGATGAAAAGAGAAAAGCGGGCTCCAATTCTGGTTGGCGTGTGATTCTAAAAGGTGTCAAAATTGAGAGTTTAGAACCCTGTGTAGGCAAAACAGAAATCGGCAGCAAGCTACCTCCTACCTTTCGAAATGCGCCTCTCAGATGTAGGAGGTAGCTTGCTGCCGATCCAAAGCCTGAAAATCAATTATGTAACATCAATTCAAATTACACTCTTCTTGTGACATAACAGAAATCGAGGCCTAAGTTTAATAAACCTTCTCGTCGATGAAACTGGCCACATCAGCTTCCGGTATACGGATCTGTTCCATAGTGTCGCGGTCGCGAAGGGTGACAGTGCCGTCTTCGAGTGAATCAAAGTCAACCGTGATGCAATAGGGCGTACCCGCTTCATCCATACGGCGATAGCGACGACCGATGGCTCCGGCCTGGTCGTAGAAAACATTGTATCTACGGCGAAGGGAGTCGTAAATGCGGCGAGACATTTCCACAATCTCCGGCTTGTTCTTCATCAATGGTAGAATCGCAGCCTTTATCGGAGCGATACGCGGATGAAACTTCAGTACGTTGCGGGTTTCATTTTCCACGTCTTCCACCGTGTAAGCGGAGCAGAGGACCGCTAGCAAAGTGCGGTCCACTCCCAGAGAGGGTTCGATAACATGGGGTATGTATTTCTCGCGGCTCACTTCATCGAAATATTCCATGGACTTGCCGGAGTGTTCCTGGTGCTGAGTCAGATCGTAGTTTCCGCGTGCGGCGATACCTTCCAGCTCCTGCACACCAAATGGGAATTTGAACATAATGTCCGTGCAAGCGCGTGCATAGTGGGCCAGCTTTTCCTTCGGGTGTACATGTTTACTCAGAAGGTCTTCACGGAGACCGATGGACTTATGCCAATCGAGACGTGTCTGGATCCAATCCTGATAATATCTCTCCCAAGCGTCCTCGTCCGGTTCAATGAAGTATTCGATTTCCATCTGCTCAAATTCTCGAGACCGGAAAATGTAATTGCGCGGGGTAATCTCGTTGCGGAAGGCTTTACCGATCTGAGCGATACCGAATGGAATTTTTACCCGTGTAGTGTCGAGCACGGCTTTAAAATTGGCAAATATTCCCTGAGCTGTTTCCGGACGCAGGTAAGCAACAGCACTGTCATCGCGCAGCGCGCCCACATAAGTTTGGAACATCATATTGAAGTCCCGTGGGGGCGTGAGTGACCCAGGCTTACCGGTGGCAGGAGAAGGAATGAGGTCGTAAAGATCAGGTGATGCTTCAAGGTATTCCTTTAGCTCGATCGGAGCCAATTCGCCTTGTTTAGCCGCCTTGCGTTTCAACTCGTTGGCTTTTTTCTCAGCATCGGCCTGGGCTTCAGGGCCTTCGAGTGTAGAGACGTAACCGATGGTTTCACCCTCTACTACGACAGGTGCCCATAGAAGGTGGTCTGCGCGGTAGCGCATTTTGGACTCGCGGCAATCTACCATGGGATCGGAAAAGCTGTCTATGTGTCCGGATGCTTTCCATACATTGGGGTGCATGATAATGGAGGCATCTTGTCCTACGATATCGTCGCGGCCATGCACCATGTCCTTCCACCAAGCATCTTTGATGTTTTTGCGCAGCTCTACACCCAAGGGGCCATAATCATAAAATCCATTGATACCTCCGTAAATTTCAGAGGACTGGAAAATAAATCCTCTCCGTTTACAGAGAGAAATGATGTCATCCATGGTGGGATTATGTGATGGGTCTTTGGACATAACGGGGCTAGCCTGCATTTTCCCCGAGTGAGAAATGCAGGCTAAAAAGTCAGGTTTCTTTGGGCCGGTCAAGCTTTGAGGACGGTCTCTTATTGGTGAGGAGGACCGGCAAATTTTTTGGACTGCAGCAAAAGTTCGGACTTTATCGCTGGCGCCTTACTCTTTACGTAGCCAGTCAGGAGACTGGCGATCCCGGGATCGCAAATCTCCTGATTTGCAACATTCGAATTTGCCATTAGCTCATTCTGCTTTTCCGTTGCCAGCCCTGATAGTGCGCCCTACGACCATACGATTTATGAGTTTCAACGTCGCCAGGTTCCTTCCGCAAACGGCCTCTGCTCAACCAGACGACTGCGCTCTAAAGATTCCCCAAGGTTGGCAGGGAGAAAGTATCCGTTACCGGAGCTTGTCCTTTGAGGAGTTGGAGAGCTTAAGCAACCGCTGTGCGCAGAGCCTGCGGCAGCGTGGCGTGCAACCAGGGACCCGCGTGCAATTGGCGGTTCGACCGGGGCTTGAATTGATTTTAATAACCTTTGCGCTTTTTAAACTCGGAGCGGTACCGGTGGTGATCGATCCGGGAATGGGCATGAAAAATTTTCTGACCTGTGTGAAAAGGACACGGCCGGAAGTATTGGTGGGCATACCCATGGCCATTTGGCTTAGCCGCATTTTCTGGACTAGTTTCAAAGGAATTAAATCTCGCATCTCAGTGGGATCCGGCTTTGAAAACAGCTTGGACCGATTGGCGGATGAGTCTATTCTTGTGCCAGCGCAAGAGGACGACTTGGCAGCTATCCTTTTTACTTCTGGCTCAACCGGTGCTCCCAAGGGGGTGCTATACGAGCACGGTATGTTTGATGCGCAAGTGCGATTGATCGGCGAGACCTATAATATTTCGCGGGGAGAGGTGGATCTACCCATGTTGCCGATCTTTGCTTTGTTCAACCCGGCCTTTGGAATGACTACAGTGGTCCCTGAGATGAATCCCAGTCGTCCGGCCACAGTGGATCCCAAAAATATTGTACAGGCGATCTTGCAAAATGAAGTTACCAACTCTTTCGGTTCCCCGGTGCTATGGTCCAAGATTTGCCGCTACTGCCAGGATCGTTCGATTCAGCTTCCGAGTATCAAGCGAGTATTGATGGCCGGTGCACCGGTGCCAACTGGTTTAATCAAAGACTTTAAAACCGTGATTGTTAATGGGGAGATCCATACACCTTATGGGGCTACGGAATCGTTACCGGTTAGTAGTATATCCGGAAAACGGATACTAGAAGAGACTATGGGTAAAACTAACCAGGGAGCTGGCACCTGCGTCGGATTTCCGGTGTCTGGCATGAACGTGCGTATTATACGAATATCTAATTCGCCCATCCCGGGCTTGAGTGATGCCGAAGAGCTGCCAGCAGGTGAGATCGGCGAGATTATCGTAAAAGGACCGGTAGTTACAAAAGGGTATGACCGCTTGGATGAGGCTACCGCAAAGGCAAAGATATTTGATGGGAATGCGGTTTGGCATCGTATGGGGGATACCGGCTACCGGGACGAAGCAGGGAACTTGTGGTTTTGCGGCCGGATGGCTGAACGGGTCCTGACGAAGAGGGGAGTGTTATTTACCGATCCGATCGAGGCGATGTTCAATCAACAGGAAGGTGTATTTCGTTCTGCACTGATCGGTTTGGGCGACGCGCCACAGCAGACACCTGCAATTGTAATCGAACCCTGTGTGGATCATTGGCCCAATAACAAGGAGATTGAAACTGCCTGGGCGAAACAGTTGTTGGATTCGATTCCTTCCGATTCAGCTGCGGCCCAAATTAAACAGCTGTTTTTCCACAAGGCATTTCCGGTCGATGTTCGCCACAACGCGAAGATTCATCGACTGACCCTGGCGAAGGAATTTGGTGGAAGTTGCTCAAAATACAGTAGAACAGGCATCTTGCCTGTTTATCCTTCAGAAAAATAAATAGGGCTTACTGGTCGCGATTTAGTTTATCGCTGGCTGCTGCCTCCGCTTCAATTTCTTATAGAAATTCATCAATCAGGATTTCGATTTTGAGATTTCCCAATACTACGGTTTGAGACTCTATATCTACGTGAGCGACCCTTCTCATCGTGACTTTTTCGAGTGCTTTCCCATCTTTTGAGGAGACAAGGGTTATTTCTCTTATACGAAACTCGTTTCGCATACTGCCCCTATAGCCTCCTTCTTTATCCTCAAACCAGCTGGTACAGTAGAATCGATGCCAACCATTCCAGATAGATCCCCATGTAGATGGCTGACTCTCCTCCTTCACCTGGTCCGAAAATGTTCCCACTGGCGTATGCTGCCAATTGATCGATTTCCAATAGGTTGAGTCGAAGAAACCTGTCCTTTACTGATTCCGCCAAACAAACGGAATAGCAGGCGAGTGAAACAAAAATAAAATAGAGAGATTTCAATCGATCAACAAACAGGCAAGATGCCTGTTCTACTCTAACGGAAGCGAATACGGTGCAATATACACTTCAACAAGTCCGGTTCCGGTCTCTCCCTTGGAAGTCAGATGGACAGTGTAAGGTCCTGGAAATAGATAAGTCACCAGAGCAGATTCGTTTTCGTTTTCCGGGGACATCTTCCAGAATTCAAGAGTGTCCTTTCGAAGGGTGTCTGCCCAATTGTCGTTTCTAATGGAATTTTCCAAATCGTCATTGAAGTCGTCGAGTAGGTATTTGTCAGAGTAGAGCGTAATAACCGGATCAGAGATGGTTTCCAGTTCGCCGCGCATAGATGGCCCAATGCCGCGGATGATAACCCAAGTCGATTCGTTCAAAACAAAACCCGCAATCGCAGGTTCGTCGGGAGTGACCTTGGCGCGGTTGGAGGTATTGACCATAGGTTGTGCGCCGGGAGCTTCATAGAGAAGAAAACTGGGTGGAGCCACGATAAATTGGATGGGGCAGGGTGTGGATTCGAATGTCTGCCTCTGCCAGAGGAACAACGCAGGGACAGGATCTCCAAACTGGTTAACAGAATCTATGTATTGAAACTCTTCTGAAATTAGGGGAAGGCTAAGGTGTTCTTCATAGTCGGTCACAACGGGGAGTACTATGCCTGGAACATGAATTTCTCTATAGTGGACGGTGACACACGGACCGTAGGTTGTGATTCTTTCTACTTCGTAAATAATGCCCGAGTGAGGTGCTGAAGTGAAGGCCGAGAAGATGGCGTGGGTTGGTTTTTCGTCTTGTCCGTACGAGTAATGCACAGTGAATAGAATGAGGAGTAATATCCGTATTTTTTGTTTCATATTAGAATGAAATTATGGAGTTGCATAAACGACTCATAGACTCCTACGTGATAGCGCACTGGCCGGATGCGAAGGAAATCAAAATTTTTCGTGGCTTTCCTCGTGAAATTAACCACACAAGGTTATATGAAGGTATTGGTTACAGGCGGTGGAGGGTTTCTCGGCCTCTATGTAGTAAAGAAGCTTTTGGCAAAAGGGTACGAAGTAAGGGTGCTTGGCAGGACTAGGCAACCGAAGCTGAAAGAGATTGGAATCGATGTTGTACAAGGCGATATTAGAGATGCCAAAATCGTGCGTGCAGCGGCGCGGGGAGTGGAGGTCATTCAGCACATAGCCGCCAAGGCCGGTGTATGGGGATCCTGGGACGAGTATTACCAGATCAACGTGGTCGGCACACGAAATGTTTTAAACGCCTGCAAAGAGCTGGGGATTAAACGGTTGGTCTATACTAGTACGCCGAGTGTGGTGTTCAATCGCCACGCATTTCGAGGCGTAAATGAATCTCAACCCTACGGCCAGAATTGGTTGTGCCACTATGCGCACACAAAAATGATAGCTGAAAAAGATGTGCTGTCTGCAAATGATCCCGACGGCTCAGGACTTCGAACTATCGCACTGCGGCCACATTTGATCTGGGGCGTGGGCGATAATCACCTGATCCCTCGTGTGATCGATCGGGCCCGTAAAGGGAAATTGCGCGTGGTTGGCGACGGCAAGAACAAGGTCGATATAGTGCATGTGAAAAACGCGGCCGATGCGCAGATCAGGGCTCAGGTTGCTCTGGAGCGTGAGGAGGGTTGCGGCAGACCTTACTTTATTTCTCAAGGTGAACCAGTAGTGCTTTGGGATTGGATCAATGATCTGCTGGAACGTCTCGGAATTCCAAAGGTGGAGAAACACATTTCGCTTCCGGCGGCCTATCGCATCGGCGCGGTAATGGAAGGAGTATGGAAAACATTCCGGCTTTCCGGTGAGCCTCCCATGACTCGCTTTGTCGCCACCGAAATGGCGAAGGATCATTATTTTGATATTTCAGCCGCACGCCAGAATTTGGGGTATCAACCGGCTGTATCCACAGAACAAGGACTGGAAGAATTGGTGCGGGCGCTACGCGGGTGAAAGGGTGTCCCTCCATCGCTCTGTGAGCTGTAAAGGGCAAGCAGGTTTCGGATGTCAGAACGTGATTGTACATTAAAATCAAATAAAAAAAACCCGGACACCGTTGAGGGTGCCCGGGTTTTTCCGCATTGCAGGGATGCAATGGCTCTACCTATTTGCGGGGGCTTCTTCTTCCTTGGGGGTTAACTCAATCGCCTTCTCGACCAACTCGAGGAATTCGGAGCGGAGGCCTCTGGAATCATTTCCCTGGGCTTTGGAAGCAATGGTGCGCACGTCTTCGAGGGTCATCTCTCCGGTGTATTCAGAATTCCGTAACAGCATTCCAAAGCTGGCGACCGAGGTGGCGAATCGGAAGTCGTCCGAAGCAGTAGCGAATGAGCTACCTGAATCAATGAAGGGATGTTCCAATAATTGGCTTTCGTCTTCATCGGGCTGCTTGTAACGCAACTTGACTGTTAGCAGTTCGGCTGAATTGACGGTGGTCTCCGAGGCGGCGGGCTTCTGGTATTTGAGGGGATCCACAGATGCAGTGTTTGCGGGCTCAACTCCGGTGGGAATGATTTCGTAGAGGGCCGTGACGCTGTGACCGGCTCCGATTTCCCCGGCGTCCTTGGTGTCGTCGTTAAAGTCTTCCTTGGCCAGCATGCGATTCTCGTACCCAATCAGCCGGTACGAGGCAACCTTGGCTGGATTGAACTCGACTTGGATCTTCACGTCCTTGGCGATG
>JAPUIL010000506.1 GCA_027297085.1 Verrucomicrobiota bacterium
GGCAAAAGAACAAGTTTCGGGTTACCTGCCAATTGCAGTAAGATTACGTAGCCTTCTTCGGTCTCTTCAATAGGATCAAACTTTTCCGAACGAAATAAAGTGGTTTCATATTCGTGGTCCAGCGTGTAGATATACGTGTAATCTTCCTTCGGCTTGGCATAGGCCTGAATTTCTTGGCCTTGGGCGGGAGTTACCCACCAGGAGAATATCATTCCAAACATGAGTCCCTTCATTGTCGAAAGGGCGGCTCTGAAGTGAATGATTTTTCTTAGGCTAATGGACATGGGCGAGGATTAATTTGTTGTATGGAACAAACGGTTCTCATTCAGAGTGGTTAGCAGGAGATAGAATCTGCTGAAAATTTCTTAGGAAACTAATAGATTACCCATATTCTTTGACATGCCTTGGCAGTTTTAAGGGGTATTTTCACAAATATTTAAAAAAAAGTATTATTCCCCCCAATTATAAGGGTCTGTGCAGGTTCAAGTTTGATATGGGTTCTAATTTTAAATCTTTTGAGCCGTGAAATATTTCCGCACTTTTTAGATAGGAATTCGCAGCTTCACTTTAGCATCAACAACGATATAGAAAATTGAGTATAGTGCACAAAATTAAGTCGTTGCTTATTTTTTTCAGGAATCAGCTGAGTCCGTTAATAGCCATATATTAATGGATTGCCTTTGTTAAGATCCTGTATTTATTTTGTTGGCTCTATTCGTTTACTACTGCCTGGAATCTGGTGAACAAATCTCCGGTTCTATGTATAGATGAACTAACAAATATTATAAGTATGCCTAGTGATAAACAAAAAGAAATCGCAGCCTATAAAGCTAAAATTGCTGTTTTGGAAAAAGCGGTTGCATCGGAACTGTTAACAAAGTTGACCAACTTGCACAAAGAAGCCGGTCTGGAATCGACTGAAGCTCTTATTGCGGAATTGAAAAAGCTGAATAAGGCCACCCGCAAAGCGAAGGCGCCTCGTAAAGGCAAACGCACTCGTATCACACCCGCTATTAAATCGGGAGTTGGAAAGGCTGTTCGGGCCGGTAGGAAGGGTGCGGAAATCGCAAAGCGGTTTGGTATTTCTATTCCTTCTATTCAAAATATCAAAACGGAACTCGGCCTGGTTAAGAAACGTGCGGCTAAAAAACCTGCCAAAAAAGCAGCAAAGAAGCGTGCCACAAAAAGAGCCAAGAAATAAGAAGTGTTTTAATCAATTTAAAAAGAGGCCATTTTGTTGGCCTCTTTTTTTATTCTTCTAAAATGGGTGGTTGCTCATCCACCGCGTCATATTGCATTCGCCAGAAATGATAATAGTCTCCCTTTTGATGCAATAAAGTGGAGTGCGATCCTATTTCAGAAACACGCCCTTTGTTTAACACAACAATTTGGTCTGCCTTGCGCACGGTTGATAATCGGTGGGCAATTACGAGCACGGTTCTTTTGCTCATTAGGTTTTCAAGCGCTTCCTGGATTTTTCTTTCAGTTGCTGTATCCACACTGGATGTTGCTTCATCAAGAATTACGACCTGAGGATTTTTTAATAATACCCGGGCGATCGTAATACGTTGTTTCTCACCCATGCTCAGTCGTATACCTCGTTCTCCAATGACTGTCTCCATGCCTTCCGGAAGCTGGTTTACAAACTCGTGAATGTGAGCTCCTTCCAAAGCTACCCACAAGTCTTCTTCTGTGGCATCTTCCTTGGCTAAGAGAAGATTCTCCCGAATGGTCCCATCGAACAAGAATGGATCCTGAGCTACGATTCCTATCGATTGCCGCAAATCGGTCAATTCCATGTCACGGACATCTACTCCATTGAGGTTTACCGAGCCCTGGGTGACGTCGTAGTACCTTAGAAGTAAATTGGCGATGGTTGATTTCCCTGCTCCGGTATGTCCCACTAATGCGGTCACTTGGCCAGCTGGTATCTGCAGCTCAAAATCGTCCATAATGGATGGGCGGGACTCATAAGAAAAGGAGACGTTGTTATAGGAAATTGTGACGGGCCCTTCAGGAAATGGTTTCGCCTGTTTGGGGCTTTGGATCAGTACTTCATGATCCAGAATCTCAAACACACGATCACCGGATGCTTTCGCCGCACTCAGCAAATTGTTGAGTCCATTGAGGCGGGTTATTGGTTCCAGTAACAGACCGCTGTACAAAAGAAAAGTAGTCAGTTCACCAATGCTGATTGACCCTTGAATATTTTGGTATCCACCAATTCCTAGCACCGCGATCATGCTTAGGCTGCTCACAAAACGCGTGCTCGAGCTGTAAAAGGCCCATCTATACATCGCGACCAAAGTTTTAACACGGAGGTCTTCGGCTTGGGTGTTAAATCGCTCTCGCTCTTTGGATTGCAAAGCAAAGGAACTGATGAGCCGGTGTCCCGCAATATCCTCCACCAGGATGCCGTTCATCATGCCAGCGCTTTTTCGTACCTTCTTCCAATTCTTGCGGTTCACTTTGAAATGATTCATCGCCAGAAGGATTAGAAACGGAATGGGAAGTACCACAAAGGTGGCAAGAAATGGGTTGGATACAAACAAGTAGACGGTGATACCGATTAAGGTAAAGCAAGCAGTGAGGCCTCCTTCAGTTCCATCGAGAATCGCACGCTCCACATTGATGACATCCTCAGTTACACGTGAGGAGATCTCCCCGGCCTTACGTTTGTCGAAAAAACTCACCGGCAGGTGCATTAGTTTCATGTGAAGGGCTCCGCGAATATCTATGAGCACCCGTTGCTCAATGACATTATTCAAACGAATCCGCAGGTAGTTTAACACATCGCGGAACCCATAGGCTCCCGCGATGGCCAATAGTCCGAACCAGATCAAGTCCGCCTTCTTTGGCACGATGACATCGTCAATGACGTAACCAACCAGGTAGGGTATCGAAAGCAGAAAGGCCGTACTTCCCAAGGCCAGAAGCATGTTTACGATAAATAGAAAACGATAGCGGGTAAAATAACCGGCGATGCGAATGATGCTGCTTTTTTCTGCCATGCTTGGGTGTCCGGATCCTTACAACAAACAAAAGCCGCCTTTTGACAAGGCGGCTCCTGCGTTAAAATAAACGATTTCTTAGTTGCGCACCTGAACAGGAACTTCCAGCGGTGAGTAACCAGGTGTTTCCACATAAAGAATTCCGATGCCGGGTGTACCACCTTCGAGTGGTACGCTTACGGACTTGCTGCCAGAGGGAATGGTCACCTCAGGCAAAATCACACTGTCGGGAATGTTGGTGGTGATTTCAACGGGTAATCCTCCCATTGGGGCCTCTACAGGGATGGTAAAAATCAGAGTCGCACGACCACCGGAAGCAACATTTACTGAACTGGGAAGTACCTGCATTTGAGCTGAATCCACTCGGAAAGAACCTACTACCAATTCGCCGCTTTCACCTTGCACGCTTACGTTGTAAGAGCTCCCAGCCGGCAGGCTTGGAACGAAGAAGCTGAGCGCATTGGACGAGAAATATTCAGAATTGGCTAGTCGACCGCCTACATACACTTGGTCGGACGGTGTAAATCCTCGACCCACCAGACCGATCTTGGATCCCACTGGTCCGCGGTTGGACTCCA
The DNA here is from genome assembly GCA_027297085.1 of Verrucomicrobiota bacterium. GTDB lineage: Bacteria > Verrucomicrobiota > Verrucomicrobiia > Opitutales > UBA2995 > UBA2995. The sequence continues at coordinate 3,590 of JAPUIL010000506.1, forward strand.
GAGTAACCACATAGCGGTTGACGAGAGTAAACTTGAGCAGGCCATCCTTGGGGAGAGTAATGGACTTCACCTTGGTGTGCCTGGCTGAGTAAACCTCGTACTCAATATCAAAATAGTAGACTGCGTTGCGTCGTCCGGACGGCATTTTATATTCGTAGTCCCAGATGTTGTCTCCCAACGGACTTGCGCTCATCATCCGAGCTTCCCCGTCGATCACTACTTTGGGCCTCAGAGATCCTTTAACGACTCCAAGGTCTTTCTTTTCGCGGATCTCAACACTCAATATATAAATATTGGATGGGTTTTGTGGAAATTCCGATGGAGTGAGGTTTTTGACCGCTTTCGCGCATCCAGCCAAAAACAGGACGGCCACGGACAAGGCCAGCACAGACAGATGTGATTTGATTTTCATAATAAAAGGGAGGTTCCCATAGTGTGATTTTCAATAAACTACAAGAACTTCCATGGATAAGAAAAGCATTCTTTAGTTCCTTCTTATACCATATTTGATTTGGAAATAATTAATAGCGCGCCATTTGGGTATCTACTGCCTGAGCCCAAGCATCGATACCACCGGCAACGTTGACCGCATTCTCATAGCCCTGAGCTCTCAGAAACGCTGTAACCTGACCGCTGCGGAACCCATGGTGACACATTATAAGTAGGCAGCCCTCCTTTGGGATTTGGGAAAACTGACGTGAAATTTGGCCCATGGGGATAGCGAGCGAACCATTGACTTTGCAGAACTCCAGCTCCATTGGCTCACGCACGTCGAGAAGGGTGGCACCGTTCTTGAGTTCCTCGGCGGCGGTTAGGACATCCACCTCAACTGGAAAACTTTCTTCACTCATTAAAATTCACCATGGGTGAGGAGACTTCCAAGGTAAACAGCAATCCCCTGAAGGCCCGCCCGCTTAATTTCAAATAATTCCGAATTCCTTTCCCGCGCTTTTCCTTGGTTGTGCTGAAAAAGCTTTGCCCCGTCTTGGAATACGAAGCAACAATGCTCGTTGCAATTATCATGAATAATCGTTTCATCATCATAATGGCCGGAGGACGCGGTGAGCGTTTTTGGCCCAAAAGCCGCTTGGCCCGGCCCAAACACCTGCAACCCATTGTGGGTGATCAAACTATGCTGGCTCAGACCGTTGAGCGGGTTGCCGCTTTGGTGCCCCCACAAAATCTCATAGTAATCACCAACTCCCTCCAACGGGATATCATTTTGCAAGATATGCCTCAACTTTCTCCGGACCAAGTGGTTGGAGAACCTGTTGGACGCGATACAGCGGCGGCCGTAGGGCTAGCCACCGTACTCGTTCAAGCAAAAGATCCGGATGCGACTTTCGCCATACTGCCGGCAGATCATGTCATCCATGATGGAGAATCTTACCGGAAGGTGCTCGACCGGGCATTCACCGCCGCGGAAGAGAAACAAACCTTAGTGACCATCGGCATCAAACCCACCGATCCCGCCACCGGCTATGGCTACATACATGCGGGACAAGTTAGCAGTGAAGTGAACGGAGCCCCGGTTTATGAAGTAAAGCGATTTGTGGAAAAACCGGTTCTGGAAACCGCAAAAGCCTATCTCGAATCCGGTGAATATTTTTGGAACGCCGGGATGTTTATCTGGAAAGTTTCCACGATTGATAAAGCCCTGCAATTGCATACTCCGGTTTTGTACGAAGGGCTTCGGAAAATCTCCCATGGCCTGCAGGCAGGCGAATCCGTGGAGTCCCTTATGGAAGAAGTTTATCCCAGCCTGGAAAAGATCTCTGTCGATTTTGCCATTATGGAAAGAGCTTCGAATGTATCCATGGTCGAGTCAGATTTTGATTGGGATGATGTAGGTGCCTGGCCGGCGATTGAGCGCCATTATCCTAAGGACGCAGTCGGCAATGTGAGCAAGGGCACCGTGCTGTTTGAGCAGTCGGCCAACAACATTGTTGTGACCAGTAAGGGTCATTTGACCGCTGTTGTTGGTGTGGAGGACCTCATAATAGTGCATACCGCCGATGCTACCTTGGTGTGTCATAAGGATAAGGCTCAAGAGATTAAGGCTGTAGTAAAGCGGCTGGGTGAAAAGGAAGAATTCAAGCATCTGGTCTAATTGGATTATTAGTGAACGCCCTGGGCATTGATTACGGCGAGAAACGGGTTGGGCTGAGTTTTGGCGATGCTTTGGGATTGGCTGTGCCCATCCCTGCCGCTGTGGAATCCTCGGAATCTGCCCGGTTGGACCATATTCAAACCGTCATCAAGGACCGCCGGATCGACCACCTGGTTGTGGGTTTGCCCTACAATATGGATGGAAGTTCAGGTTTTAAAGCCAAAGAGGTGGAAGTATTTATCGAAATCCTTAAAATCCGTTTCCAGCTTCCGGTTTCCACCGTGGATGAACGGCTGACCTCTCATCAAGTCGAGCAGCAGCTTAAGGCTCAGAAACGCAAAGTCGATCGAAGGTCTGGGGAGGTGGACTCCCGGGCAGCCACATTGATTTTGCAGGACTATCTCGATCAAAAATTTGGGCAGAATCTGGGGTTACCCCGGGATGAAGGAGAGTCATGAGTCGTTGGAAATGTGTCTGCGCCTATGATGGGACTCATTTTACGGGTTGGCAAAGTCAGCCTTCCCGCGATGCAGTTCAGGATAGGATTGAGGCAGCGCTGGCCGCGGTTTTGACAATGCCCGTACGCATCCATGGCAGCAGCCGCACGGATGCCGGAGTTCATGCTTTGGCCCAGGTTTTCCACTTCGATGCAGATTGGAAACATGGAGGCCCAACTCTGGTTGCTGCGCTAGGTCCTCATCTACCCTCAGCGATCCAGATTAAATCAATTCGCCCAGCGGCAGCTGAATTTCATGCTCGATATTCGGCTCGTGGGAAGCGTTACCAATTCCGGCTTTTTCTTGGTCAAGCCGATCCCTTCGAAACCAACTATTGTTTATCGATTCCGTATTCGCTGGACACAGAGGCTATAACCGAAGCTGCGCGTTGCTTGATTGGTCAACATGACTTCTCGGCTTTTGCTGCTGAAACGGGCGCCGATCGGGATCAGGAAAATCCGGTAAAGGATTTTCGGCACTTTGAGATTTCCGGCCGGGGCAAACGGCTACGTCTAACCTTCGAAGCCAGTGGCTTCATGTATAAAATGGTTCGCTCCATAACCGGGGCTTTGCTTCGTGTCGGACGGGGAAAATTAAGCCCAGGGGAATTCCGGGAGATTCTGGAATCAGGTGTTCGATCCAAGGAGGTAGTGACGGCCGGGCCGCGGGGCTTATTTCTCGAAAAAGTATATTACTAACGGATTTTTACCCTCGAAAATTATTGCCAACACTTGGGAATGAATTGCACTTGGCAATCACCAAGCCGACACTTACTTCCTATTCCTTTTCCGATGTCAGGATATTCTAGAGATAGCTTTCACGTGCTGTTCAATATGGACGAGTTCCAGTTTAGCATGAGGGGGCTGAAAATCCTGCTGACTGCCTTCATTGTTCTTCATTTGATCGCAGCCTTCCTCGCTCCCGCGGCTTACAAGGCGATGATATGGTGGAATGCCTCTTGGCCAAATTCCCTTAACGACTATCTAATCGGGAAACCCTTTCCTGAGTATTTCGACCGAGCCCGAATATTGTTAATGTTACTTTCTTTGCCGTGGCTGTTTATTCAGTGCCGGCTTTTATCAGCGCGAAAGCTGGGTTACTCCGGTGACTTCCCCTGGTATACCTATTTTCTCCGTTTCTACATGGTGGGAGTTATTTGGGCCGTTTGTGTATTGGGAATTCTATTATCGGTTGGAGTGGTGGCAGTCGAAAGTTCCCTGACCTTCGGAGGATTAATGATCGGTTTGTTTGTAGCCTTCCTGGCTGCTTTTCTAATTGGTTCCATGGAAGAACTTATGTTTCGCGGTCTGTTCTTTCGAATGTTTTATACCGCGTTCACTCCGGCTATCAGTGTATTTTTGTCCTCCTTATTCTTTGCCTACGTGCATTTTAAACAACCTAAAGGATTGTGGGATTACGACACTCTTCCCGCCGAGGTGGGTTGGTTAGATGGTCTGAGCGTTGGCTTTCGGGTGCTTACCGGAATTACTGTAAATTTCGATTTGGTACTGTTTCTCAATCTCTCCCTTCTTGGGTATGTGTTGACCGTGGTGTTTATGAAAACGAAGTCGCTTTGGGCTGCAGTGGGGCTGCATGCAGGATTGGTGACCCCCATATCGTTTTTTATGAAAATTGCCGTCCGGGATCTGGATCAACAGTCATTGTGGTGGGGGACCTTCAGGTTGGCGGATGGGTACTTTTCAACCGCCTGTCTCCTCTTCATAGCCGTATATTTCTCGCGGTTATATCGACCCCGCCAGCCTTCCGGTTTTTCCTTCTAATTGTCGTGGTGTTGGATGCTAAAAACCTGACACATCAATTTCTGGACATCGTATTTCCCAGAAATTGTGTCATCACCGGAGATCCCGTCGAACACGATAGTCCCTATAAGTTTATCAGCAAGGCCGTGGCGGCAAAACTGTTTCGGGTGGAGCCGCCTCATTGCCGGACCTGTGGATATCCTTACTTTGGCGCGGTCATGGCCAGCGATCGCGCCTGTCCCAAGTGCAAAGAGCTAAACCCGCAATACGGTGAAGGACGAACCGTGATTTTGGTTGAAGGCGTAGGACGTGAACTGGTGCACCAGTTTAAGTCCTGAGAAGCAGTCAATGTTTATAAGGATTTCAGGATTTTCGTGCAACTATTCGTGCAATAGATGCTTGAATAAGGCCTTAAAATGCATA
>JAPUIL010000507.1 GCA_027297085.1 Verrucomicrobiota bacterium
CCTCTGGTTTTGGAAGATCGGGTACTGGTTTCAGGCGGAGGTAAAAGACAAGCCATCCTGGCGTTCAACAAATACGACGGTGAATTGTTATGGAAGAAAGGGACCGGCACTGCTACACACGCTACTCCAATCCTGGCAGTAATCGACGGAGTCGAACAGGCACTCTTTCTAATCAAAGGTAAGCTGGTTTCGTTGGATCCGCAATCCGGGCAGGAGCTATGGTCCTACCGATTCAATTTCGGGAACTCCATAGCGGCTTCACCTGCCGTATGGGATAACCTGGTACATGTTACCGCAGGATACGGCACGGGAGGAGCCGGCATCCGAATCACCAAATCCTCTGACAAATGGGACGTGGATGAACTCTGGCGTAAACGTGGTAACCGCGGTGTGGCTAGCCATTGGAGCACGCCCGTTGCGCATGAGGGTTACCTCTATGGATTTTACAGTTTTAAGGAATATGGAAGCGGATCGTTCAAGTGCATCGACATGGAAACCGGAAAAGTCAAATGGCGTAAAAAGGGCTTTGGCCAGGGACAGGTCATCATGGCCGGCAATAAGCTCTTTGCCTTAACTGATTTCGGTAGACTCACCGTCATTCAACCGGATCCCTCCGAATATCAGGAGATAGCTATGGCCGAGCTAATCGAAGGTAAATGCTGGGCAACACCGGCCATCTGCGACGGACAGATCTTCCTGCGCAGTACCAAGACGGGTGTATGTGTCGATCTATGACATCAAGATCTGATTTCTCATTTACCTCACCAAACAGTTATTCTACTTTAACGGATAACTAACTTTTTAGCGTCTAATCGAATAACAAGAGCAACATCGAAACCCAAAACTTTGAACTAAATGCTATGAACTCTAAGCTTTTGAGCCTTCGGAGCCTCCTTCTACTTTTTGCAATTTCCCTGACAGCCTGTTCCTCGCAAAAAGAAGAAGCAACCAGCGATGCTTCATCCAATCAAAACACAGGCGTTGGGGCCAAGCCCATTCCCGGTGCTGAGCTTCTTCTCGATGGCTCACGCGCTTCGCTGGATGCCAATTGGGAATACTGGGAAGGTCCGAGGTTTAATTCTGAAATGCCCATCAAGTGGCTCGACGTCGAAGATCCTGTCGATGGTGGCCCTGCCATCAGCGCCAACGATGCCGCAGCAACCGGAGGTAAATACGGCAGCGCCGATATCGTTACCAAAAAGAAGTTTCGCGACAAGCGGGTTCACGTAGAATTTCTCATCACGACCAAAGGCGGCAACAGCGGTGTATATTTACAAAACCGGTACGAAATACAAATTCTTGACGGCAACAAAACCAAGCATGGTATGGCCGCTGTGATCAACGAAACCGTGTCACCCTACTATGCTTACAACGGTATTGGGAAATGGAACGCCTACGATATTCAATTTCGGGCGGCTCGGTTTAAGGACGGGGATCTTGTCGAAAAACCGATGGTCACCGTTTATTTCAATGGCCAAAAAGTGCACACCAATCAGATTATCAACAAAGTCTGGGGCGGTGAAAACTCCGGACTGGATGGCGGCAATGACAATGGTTTCGGCATCACAGATCGACCCGGCGGATTGAAGCTCCAAGCGGAGGGACATGATGTTCGGTATCGTAGCGTTTGGATTAAAGAGCTCGATCTCGCCGATGGCAATACGGACTTCTAGGCAGTACTCCTGGTCATAACGCTACCGACGCTAGATGTATTTTGCCCAGGATTTCGGAGCGGATACATCCTGGTAAACCAAGTGATCGCAATCCTTATCCGCGCGAGGATTATACCAAACCTGCTTTTTTAGCGAAAGGATCCCAGGATTTATCCTGATGCCAATCATACTCAGCATAATTTGCTGCTTCCAAACTCTTTTCTTTTCCAAAGAGTTTCTCAATCAAACCCAGTGCCATATCCATTCCAGCAGACACTCCGGACGACGTGAAGTACTTACCATCCTCGACCCACCTTGCTTCCGGTATCCATTTCACTGCCGGTCCTTGGCTGGTCACCCATTGGTAGGACCGTTTATTGGTAGTTGCTTTCACTCCGTCTAGATCACCCGCCTTGGCCAGAAGCGATGTCCCGGTGCAAACCGTGCAAACGTACTCCGCCAGAGAGGACAATCTTACCAATTCAGAAAGAAAGCTTTCATTCGTTACTAGTTTTCTCGTCCCTCGACCTCCGGGAATCAGCAGAATATCCAGCTGATCAACTTCCCGCATGGATAGATCCGCTACACTGACCGGACCTTGCGCACTTCTCACACGCCCAGCCTCCTCAGCCAACATCACGATATCAATGTTCTGGGTCATCCCAAACAATTCCAGTGGACCGTACATATCCAGCAGTTCGAACCCTTCAAATAATACAGCACCCAGTTTCAGTTTTTTTATGTCTTCGTTCATCTATACTGGAGAAGACATATTTAATGGGAGCCTTAGGAAGATCAAGTTGGATCAGGATTTCCATATCTTCTTATTGAATACAACTCATTTGCAGGAGGGGCTTTATGCCCCGATCGTTCCGAGGCTGTACGATGAAATCGGGGCATAAAGCCCCTCCTACAGCTAGGAAGAACCTTCGGTTTTCAAACTTTCCCGTCAGTCAGCAACCCCGATGCAAGCACCGGGGAATAACAAGTTCAACAAACTCGAAACTGAGAGGAAAGTTGAGTAACTAAGCCTACATTTTGCTCTTCCACATTCCTTCTACCGCCTTCATCCTTCTGCCTTTTTAATGGGCACCATTCTTTCCTTTCTGTTTTTCACCGGCCTGGTCGGATTGATCACCTACCTGCGGACTCATAACGACAATCTTCACTCCACAAAAGGTTACTTCCTGGCTGGCAATAGTTTGAATGGCTGGGTCATTGCCGGATCGCTCCTGCTAACAAATCTCAGTGCCGCCAACTTTACCGGTATGACTGCCAATGTCTATGGAGGCAACTTGTCGCCCATCGCCTGGACGGTCACGGTCATTCCGCCGTTGATATACTTTTGCGCCGTTCTCTTGCCCACCTTTTTGCGCGGCGGTTTTGCCACGATACCTGAATTCCTTGAAAACCGGTTTAGCAAGTCCACGCGCCGCCTGGTCGCAATCATGTTTCTGTTTTCCTATATCCTGAGCGCTATGCCGGTTGCACTCTACGGGGGATCGATCGCTATCAACCTCCTGTTCGACATCTCAGGCGGCCTGGACCTCAGCAACCAAACAGTGATCTGGATACTTGTGTGGTCGTTGGGAATCATAGGAAGCCTTTATGCGCTCTTTGGCGGACTAAAAGGTGTGGCAATTTCGGATACGCTCAACGGAATCGGACTGCTCATTGGAGGCGCCATGGTTTTTGTGATCGGCATCTATAAGGTGGGGGAAAATAACTTCTTCGCCGGAGTATCGACCATTTTGACCAAGAACACCGAGATCCTCGATGCGGTTGGTGATGTAACGGACGGTATTCCATTCTCGGTATTGTTTACAGGCATGCTCATCCATAACCTTTTCTTCTGGAGCACCAACCAATATATTGTTCAGCGCACATTGGGTGCCCGCAGTCTGAAGGAAGGTCAGAAAGGTGTGATGATTGCGGCCTTTTTTAAGATCCTCAATGTTTGCTACATCGCCTTTCCCGGGGTTATTGCTTACCACCTCTATGGTGCCAATAACTTTGAAAACAACGATTGGGTTTACCCTACACTTATCCGCGATATCATGCCTGGTGCATTTGTTGGATTCTTTGCCGCAGTCATTTTCGGTGCAGTGCTGAGCACCTTTAATTCTGTCCTCAATAGTTCGGTGACGATCTTTGCGCTTGATATTTACAAGCCGCTCTTTGGCAAAACCCTCAGCGACAATGTTGTCATCCAGCGCAGCAAACGCGTAGGAATCGTTATGGCCATAGCTACCATGGTGATTGCCCCGTTTATCATGTATTTTCCGGAAGGGATCTTTACCTTCATGGTCAAGGTGGACAGCCTGTTTGGAGCACCGATTTTTATGGTGATGCTGTTGGCGTACTTTTCCAGAACTGTGCCACCTTTTGTGGCCAACCTGTCTCTGGCGCTTTTCCTCGCTGTTTATGGCAGCTTGATGTTTTTCATTCAACCGAGCATGCATTACCTGCATTACATGGCCATACTCTTTGTCTTTTTCACCTGTTTTGCCCTGCTGCTCGGTAGTTTCTTCAGCTATAAGAAGCCGCCCATCTCAACCTCCGGAATCGAAGGTGTTGATACAACTCCCTGGAAACATTTCAAGTGGGTCAGCGTCCTGGCAACCATTGCGATGTTGGCTACCTATTTCCTGCTTTCTCCTCTTGGACTGGTGGAATCGAGCCGCGAAAAAACCATTGAATACGGTATTGTCATAGCGGGCCTGGTCATGGCCTTTGTCCTCTTTGGGATTCCACTATTACGAAATAAAACCGGAAAACAATAAACCTTCACTGCCGCAAAGCGGCTTTGTGCAACAATACGGAGTTTACCACCTCAGTCTCGGAAGAAAAAAATGACAGAAAAAGAAAAGAAAGATAATCGATTCGAAGAAGTAGAAATACTTCTCGCCGATTTTTACGAACAGCGCTTCGATGAAGAATTAAAGAGTTATGTTTTAAAGCTTTGGGAAAAGCTATCAAAGAAACGGAACTATTCAATTACTCGGGGAAAGAAAGAAATTTGGGCTTCTTCAGTCATATATGTAATTGCTCGTTTAAATTTTCTCTTCGATAAAAAAAATGAATACAGCCTCACAGCAGATACGATTTGCGACTTTTTCGGAACCAATAAAAATACGGTAAGCGCAAGAGCTACAGAAATTGAAAAAGCCGTAAACATAAGAATGGGAGAAAAAGAATTCTGTCGCAGTGACATACACGATTCCCTGACCGTAGTTCAACTATCCAACGGAATGTTGATAACAAAATCAATGGCTAGAGAAATGGGATTTATAATTGAATAAACGCTAACGTTTCAAAAAAATGCTTCGAAAACAACGAATCACTAATAAAGTTAACTGACCCATGGCAAATTCGTGTCGATTGGCGGGGTGTCACTGCGTTCGGTAGTGGTTAAATAACACTGTTTTAAAAACTCACTTTTGCGGGCTTTCGCAAGTAGGCCATAAATCGACCCAACCAAAGTCGTTTCTAGTGAAGTAGTTCTATTTGAGACGAGGCTGGTACGCTGCCCCTTTCCCAGGTAGAATGTTCTAACTGACTGCGGCCTCTCTTGGAGGCTCAGGTAGCTTACCCCGCGTTAGGATCGACGCACTTCGGCCCGAGCAGGGCATCCGTCGAGGCAAGGATAACCGGAAAATTTTCCGCTTCCTTGTTTTTCTCAATCCACTCCTCCTGATCGTCCGGTACATCGTCCTCGTCAAAAATAGCAGTAACCGGGCATTCATCCACACATGCATTGCAATCAATACAAGTATCCGGATTGATGTACAGACGGTCTGGTGTTTCGTGGAATGCCTCAACCGGGCACACGTCAACGCAACTGGTATATTTACAATCCACACATATTCCTGTTACTATGTAAGTCATAAGAATTCCTTAATTGCTGGATAAGAATTCAACAGGACAGAAATTTCAATGAGAAAAAGTAGTTCAGTTCTTTAAAACCGCTGTCGCCTGGCCGTAAGAACCAAGATTGTAAGCCTGAGAGTAACCCAATTTTCGTAACCGGCTCATAGCAATAGCTGAACGGCCGCCACTCAGACAGTGGCAGAGAATTACCTGGCTCTTATCCGATTCCAAGGTTGAGATTTTTTCAACCAACTCATGGAGAGGCAAGTTCACCACTCCTGGAATATGTTTTTTGGAAAACTCCTTTTCTGTTCCCACATCCAGTATTAACGCTCCGGATTTAACAAATTCTTTGGCCTGATCGGCGCCCACTTTACCGCGTTGCTTGAACCATAGAATCCAAACAAGAAATACTCCGAGAAAAATCCAAATCCAATAATCCATTATTGCTCAATGGTTGGTGTACGTAGATCACTTTCAGAAAATCCCCAGGCCAGATCGCCGGGATATTTTTCCTTAACAAGCTCTGGTCGCGCATTCTTGGTTTCGTGACGGGCAAGGCAAGCCTTCTGGACCGTAATCGACGGTAGTATCGTGATTATATGAACACCTGATTCGCCTTATAAAAGGTGACTCCCTCAGGCTTGCCAAGGTCGTCTAGTGTATGGATAATACACAAGCATGTGCGATTTATGCCGAATCAGATCTTTAACAGCAGGCCTTTTCATACTAGTTGCTGCAGTCATTCCAGTCTCTCTTACTGCAGCAACGGCTTCCAAGGAATGGTTTTCGGTCGTTTCGATACTAAAGCACGAGCAGGCGCTAAATCGTGCGCACGATGTCCAACTGTCTGGTAATTTGGCCTTCGTCCCTGGCAAAGGCGGATCCATCGCGATTATCGATGTAACACAGCCTGAGGACTCGAAAATACTTTGGTATAAGCGAGACCTGGAGGAACTAGGAGATTCGGAGACGGTGCTTCCACTGGGGAGTCACCTACTGCTAGGCACAAACGATTTCTATTCCCTGGACATAGCAGATCCGGAAAATCCGGTTTTTTTGAAAAAAATATCGGACAGAACAGAGGGTCGGATCGATAAAATCAACGGCATGGTCAAACGAGGAAACACTGTTTTTGCAGCTAACAAATCCGGTTGGATAAATGCCTTCGACGTAAGCGACCTCGAATCGCCCACGCTGGCAGGTGCCCTGAATGTGTCGAAAAAATTCGATCTTATGAACCCACACGACATTGATTCGTTTGGTGAGTATGTGATCATCGTCGACCCCCGGAAGTTCGGACGCTTTCCCACCGGAAAAATTGCTATCTTCAAGGTGATAGACGACGTCTCCGGCCAAACTCTGCATTCAGATGATTGGGTCCTGACCGGAGAAATCGAAAAAAAGGAGCTGATCGGCGCCAATCGTGTGCAGGTCTCGGGTTCATTTGCTTTCATCGCCTGCAGCTGGAATCCGGATGCACCTAACCCAACTCCGATCCTCGGTGTGGTCGATATATCCAACCCCCATTTTCCTCAATTTGTGGCCTCCACTCCTTTTCCTGATGTTCAAGGACCCAACGGGTTAACCATTGCAGGAAAAATTGCATTTCCGGCTGGAGGGGAAACGGTAGAGGCTGTGGACATCACGGATCCAATGAATCCGGTAAAGCTGGGCAGCCAGAAACTTCCGGCCAGCAATATAACACCGGATACATCCCGAAAAGGTGACAATGCCCACGACCTGGTTTATCGGGATGGATATCTTTACCTGAGCTGCCAGTCCGACAACAGCTTTATGATTTTGAAAATCAATGATGAGCGTATCCTGTCTTTGGCCGAAAGCGGCTAAGCAACTTTTGCCGTTGGCAAAAAGACCGATTCAATCAGATAGGGAAGTCATGGAAACAACGATTCAACAACCGCGAACGAAGCTGGAATGGATGCACTGAAACTTCTTTGGTCGCTACGCCTGGTGGCCAGCATGACCATAATTCTGGCTATATACCTAGTCAGTAAGCTAATTTTTGGGATAGGATATTTTGTCGATGCAACGCCAAAATTCTCAACGCTCTACCTGATCCGTTCCGGTTTAATGGTCATCGCCGCTTATTTGTTATTTCGTTTCCTTACCTTTCCACCGAGACC
>JAPUIL010000508.1 GCA_027297085.1 Verrucomicrobiota bacterium
CTACAGAAATTTATTTAAAACTATGAATTACATGAATAGTACGTGGTCCTGACTGATTGTCCCAATGCCTCTCCTGATTCGTGTTCATTGGGCTCTTGAGGTCATGTCGCGCATTGCGCTCGGTAGCGTGATTGGTCGTTACTAAATTCTACTCCTTGTTTTCGCGCTTTTTCGCGTCTTTCGTAGTGAAAATATTTTTCTTATCCTCTTCCTTTCGCAGTTTCTCTTCTTAGGCCTTATTTCGTTATCGTTGTCGTAATCGAAAAAGTTGTTATTCCTAACATTTCAGTCGACAAAGTTTTAACAATCGAGGCTTAACAAATAGTGAATATCCTACTCCTCGAGAGCTCGCTTTACCAAACGCGTTCCTTCCTTGCTAAGAGTCAACTCCAAGGCTTCTTGCCGGGCTTGATCTGACATCTTCGCCCAGGTCTTTTGAATGATCCTTACCATTTTTTCCTCATCCGTTTTGGCAATCAGATCGTCGAACTGTTGATCTAAAAAGACCAAGCACAAGGCATCTTCGATCAATTGGACTTCAGGATCTCTGCCCAAGCCTTGCTTTAAATTAATAGCCCGTACCCGATCTATTACTGTGGTGTCATAACCAACCTTTGCTAATACTGTAGTACTTTTATCTGCATGGAAACGCTTAAGATCCTTTCGCCAAGTCAAATACCCTACCCGACCCTCGGGATATTCAGCCCGAGGAATTTCCCAACGACACAGATGCTGGCAACGTGCCGCTAATCGGACCACCTCCGAAGCATCCGCATCCAGGTGAAACACCCATTCCGTCATCTTGTTGGCAAAAAACAACTCAAAGGGAACCGCCTCCCCATCCACCATTCGTGAGTTGGGATCCTGAGCATTCAGCAAATCAAACTCGGCTATGGCTTGATTAAACCGATCAGAACTTTTCATAAGCTAAGACAATCATTTCCAGAATAAACTGACACGCAAAAAAAATAATGAATGAAACTAGTCTTTATTCTGTTGCCCGAAGTTTGGATGTGCCATATTCAAATTGCTGAATCTCTATAACGATCCATGAAAACCCTCAGTCATCTTCGAATCCTTGAATGGATCTGGGTTTCCGCTATTTTAATGATTACCGCATCGGCAGCCTCAGCTCAGGGAAGTCTTTATGGGGTGCAAAATCGGGCATCATCCCCGCAAGGACAGGATAGCTGGCAACTATTCAACCACATCAACGACGACTCCACCGTCGCCAATCCCAATTCTGCTTTATTCGTTATAGCCGGCGGTATTTATGGAGCGGCGTTTAAAGATGACGTCTTCCATGGCGTTGAACTGGAGAATGGCACTAGTAAAGAATTTCTTGTAACAATCCCACACGAAGGAGATGCACTTGGAAGCCGTGTAAGTGAAAATGAAATCGGTTTTTCCGACATTGAGGGCCTGGCCAATGTGGAAGGTCAATTGATGGGCATCAGTCTGGATTTTCCGGGCCACGTTTCACGTTTGATATCCATTAATCATGAAACGGGAGTGGGAACTCTGATTGGCCAGGGGTCTTTTAATGTAATCATTCGAGGTCTGGCTTACGATCCCATCGCAAAAATTCTATATGGGGTTGGTATTCCATGGGGAGCAGGAGAAACTGCAGTAAACGAAAACAACCTATACATCATAAGTACTGAAACGGGAGCGACGACCCTTGTCGGAGACTTGGGCACAAGACTGGAAAGTCTGGCATGGACGGCAACCCTCGGTCTCGTAGGAAGTTTTGATCACCTTTACCAGATCAACACCTCAACAGGAGTGGCAACCCAAATTGGCACCACCGATTATACAAATGGTCTGGGAACACCGGAGGGTTCAATCAACGGGATCTGGGCACTGGCAGGAATGGTGAATTTCGATGACGTCGAAGTGACCCCGTTTTCAATAACTTCCATTGCCCTAAACAATTCGAGCCAAGCGGTTTTAGCATGGGAGTCTGAATCCGGATTCACCTTCCACGTCGAATGCAACCCGTCGCTCGACGGTGAAACATGGATTCAGGTAAGTGAATCTCTATCCGGCCAACCCACATCAATGAACTACACTGTAGCGGATCCAGAAACTCTAGATCCAAGGTTCTACAGAGTTATAAAGTCGTTCCCCTGAACCGCTCTCAAATAATCACTATTTCCTCAGTCCCAATACCGAGCATTCGATATCTTTGCAAATAGTCGTTCTTTAGAAATTAGCTTAAGTTGCTTATTGATCTAGATCAAGAGCATCCCTGTCACCAATCCCATTTTAGTCCAATATTAGCAGGTCTAATTCGCCCACTTCCAGGGTACCCGAAGTCAGGATACGTGCTCGCAGGCCACCCTTACCCTCCAGGAAAGCGCGAGCTCCCGGTCCTACTGAAGTTTCCATCCAATCACAGGGTGCAGCGTCCTGGGTGCCTTCGAACTCAATTGAACCAATCTTAAACCGTTTGCCGATCAATTCGTTCAAATTCACACCACGAATGAGTATGTTACGGCGAAAAGCCGAGTTTTCAAAGTATGGATCGGCCATCACTTCGCGCAGGGCATCAGCCACCTCGACTGAGAAGAATGTCACCTGTCCCTTGAAATCCTCGCCGTAGTCAAAAAAACGATCTCCCTCAAGCCCCTTGCCTGCTACACAAGCCACTGAGTCTGGTGAATGTACCGGGTGGTTTAATCGCTCCATACCGTAGCGATTGTAAAAGTCGTGCCCGGGAGAAATGTAAATAGCTTCAATGTTCATAACTCTATTGTTTCAAAAAGATGAGAAGTGATGAAGAGCAAGGCCCAGTCTACCAATAAGCGCGGGAACGTAGTCACCTACGTGACCAAGCTGTTGGCGGGCTGGAACGCCGCTATTCGCGCTTGTCGTTTTTAGCCTTCGAAAGGGCTTTTTTAGAACGCCAGTTTTAGTGAGCTTAATTAAGTGTCTATAAATCTCCATAACTAACTGATTCATTATTAGATAAACTCTGCTCTTTCGAAGGCGTTTGAAACGTTAGGGATAACTTGGATGCTTCAGGTCTGGGCAATTGAAGGAACTGGAAACACGCCTGCCGCTTTCCAGATCGATTCGACAGTACGACAAAAGTGAGAGGTCCCGGCATAATAATACACCTTGGGCGCCTTTACCCAAAATTCAGTCATTGGGAATATCGATTCATCGAAAAAGTGAAACTCCGTTCCCACCGCTTCACAGAATGCGTATGCTGCTGCAATATCCCAAACACTCACCCGATTGCTGAACGATCCATCCATCAATCCGTTCGCCGTGTAGGCCAGGTGCAAAGTACCGCTACCCACGTTCCGCATTTTAAATCCCTGTCCTTTTAAGGCGACCAGCAGGTTAAATAAACGGTCGGAGGAAAACCCATCAAAGGCGACAAAGAGCTCGTTCGATTGAGTGCGGATACTAGGCGACATCGCAGCCTCCCCTTCAAATGCACCTCGACCCCTTCCTCCGCGCATAATCAGCTGCCGCGAGGCATCGTAAATAAATCCATAGACCGGCACTCCATTGCGCAACAAACCGAGCGAGATAGCACACATCGACATACCCAGGGCAAAATTGTTAGTGCCATCGACCGGGTCGATAATCCACACAAACTCCGAGGTAATAGATTCCGGTCCGGTTTGATCCTGCGTTTCTTCCGAGAAAAACTGGTCCTCGGGAAAGGCGGCTAGAATACGGGCTTCGGTTTCACGGGAAATCGTTAGATCCGCTTCCGTCACGCGCGAACGATCAGCCTTCCACTGGCTGTCCACATTGCCGAACAACCGCTGAAAGAAAGGAATCTGTGCTTCAACCGCCGCTTTCCCCGCTTCGATCCGCTTTTGAATAGCTGCCTCCCCTTCCATGAGCGCCAATGGAAATGGCTTCATTTCCAACGTCAAGTGCAAGCGAGTAGAATCCTACTTATTCCTCCTCTTTGCCCTAATCCTCCTCACGTGCCTTTCGTCTTGATCACAATGACGGCGGCACTGTGAGGACCCGTCTTCGCAACACTACGTCGAGGCAAGCTGTAGTGGCCCTACCATTGCGGACTTTTGCGGTAGGGCTAGAGCTTCCTGTAACGTTTAATTCGACAAAGAATTGTTGCAATAAGTAAACATATGTTCACTATATATGTTTTTCGCCAGGTTGAGCAAAAACCAAATGGAAGATGAGTTCGAATCACTCGATTCTGCCGCACTTTTAAAAACAACTTCTCAACTCTTTTGCTCAACCTGGCGAATCATACAGATGACTCCTTTGGTACACATAGACGCCGACGCTTTCTTCGCGTCGGTCGAACAGGCAGCCGACTCGCGCCTGCGCGGCATTCCTATGGCCGTTGGTGGACGCAAGCGTGGTATTATCGCCGCGGCCTCCTACGAAGCCCGCCAGCTCGGTGTCTACACTCCCATGCCTACACAACGAGCGCTGCAGGTCTGCCCCGAGCTGGTGGTGGTGCCGGGCAACTTCGAGATCTACGAACAATTCTCCGATTGGATCTTCGGCATGTGCGAGGAACTCACCCCCCTGGTCGAGCGCAGCTCTATCGACGAGGGTTATATGGACTTTTCCGGCACCTGGAATCTCTCGCAGGACAACATCATCACCAAAGTGCAAAAACTGGATCGGGAAATCCACCAATGGCTGAAGATCACCCTCTCCGAGGGCATGGGCACCAACAAGATCGTTTCGTCGGTGGCTAGCAAGCTGCACAAACCCAACGGCTTTCTTGTGGTGCCGGAAGGTTCGGAAGCGGAGTTTATGGGCGCCCTCCCCCTCGGCCGCATGCCCGGCATCGGCCCACGCACTGAGGAAGCCCTGCAGTCAATCGGAGCACGCCGTATTGGAGATCTCATTACATTGGGAGCCGAGCGGCTTCATCCCTTTCTGGGAAGAACCACCGACTCCTTTCTCCAGCTGGCCCGAGGCATCGACGACCGCCGCATCGTGCTCGAACGCGAGCCAGCCAAGTCTTACTCACAGCAAAACACCTTCGCACAAGACATCGGTGACGAGGACGAAGTCATCCGCCACCTTAAGACGATGGTCGACGATGAGATGATCCGCATGCGCG
>JAPUIL010000509.1 GCA_027297085.1 Verrucomicrobiota bacterium
AGCTTTAGGAATAAACCGCTCCGGCATTACCTTGCGCAGCGTGTCATCGTCGAAGTGATCGAACTTGAGCATGTCGTCGAAGCATTTCACTTCTTCGAGCGGATTCCAGTCGGCTTTTTTGGCCCAATCAAGCCAGTATTCGCATCCCGTTTCGGGAGAGAAATGCCAGTTAATGATTTCCCGAACGCGGGCATCGCGCGCTTCATTTGCGCCGTTAACGTCAGTTGTTGAACTCATGAATTATGAGATGGGGAAAAATTTCTTAAGCGTGTTTTCAGAAGGAGCCTTGGTCGCCAGGGAAACGACTAGCAAAGTGATGGCACAGGTCGCGAACATGGCAACAACCGGCATCATACCACCAACCGTGTAAGCACCGTTAGAACCATAGCCTGAAGCTTTGAAGAGGAGGAACCAGCAGATCGCGGTCGCAAGTACGCAGGCGTAGGCACCGATTTTCGTAGCGCGTTTCCAATAAATCGCGGCAAACACCAGAGGGAATAGTGCGGCATAACCACTAAAGCACCAGATTCCGAGCGTGAATACCGAACGAGGCTCAGCCAAGGTGAATAGGAAAGTAACTATTACAATAAAAGTAATAAATCCGCGAGCCAACCATACCATAGTGGTGTCGGAAAACCGGTCCTTACCAAACGAATGCGCAACAATATCCCGCGTGAACATGGTTCCCACCGATACAAATTGTGAATCGAGCGAGGACATGATCGCAGCAAGTACACCTGCACCTACTAAACCCGCAATTACCGGAGTCGACAATTTGGCAATCATGATTCCCAACACTGCATTGGGACTGGTTCCGGGAGGAATGATTGGAGTCTCGGTTCCAGGCATAAAAGCTCCGGTCGCCCAATAGCCAATCAAGATACATGGAATCCAGGTGACCATGATGCTGAGCGGATGAGCAATCAGCATGAACTTGAAGTTCTTCGATGACTTCGAAGTCAGAAAATTTTGGAATAGGTGAGGAAACATACCCACCGAAAGTGGTATAAACAAATAAGTGAAGAATTGAAGCTCGGTGATATTACCTACCCGAACAGCTTTGGCAGAATCAGCCATTTCCGAAGCAGCAGAAAAACCACCAAGTTTGGCCGAGATAAGAACAAACGCCAATACACCCATGGCCATAAAGACCAGCGTCTGGAAGGTATTGGCCCAGGCAGCTGATCGCACGCCTCCCATAAAAATGTAAGAAAGCACAACGGCGCAGATAACCAGAGACGTCAACCAGGGTGGTACGGCACCACCGGTGGAAGCAAACACTTCAGGAAAAGCTCCCCGGGTAACTCCACCTATCACAGAACCAGCTCCCATCAGACCAACTAAAAGGTAAGGAATGATGAGCCCAACCAATATGGGAAATAAAAGATAGCCCAATCCGCTACTTTCAAATCGATCCCGGAAGAGTTCGATTTGAGTCATGTAGCCATTGCGCTTACCCAGAGACCACAAGCGCAGTCCAATTAGAAAGAAAGTCGCAGAATGAACGAGGGCAGATGAGGAAGCCATTTTCCCGAAAGTGGCCACACCTACATTAAACGCTTCACCAGTGCTGCCCACCATGGCAAAAGCAGTCATAGTCGTGCCGAAAACCGACATGAACAGGACAAAGGGACCAATCGAGCGGCTAGCCACAAAGAAATCGGCCGAACCCCCACGGAAGAAACGTTTGCTAACAACGCCAAGACCAATAAGAAGGACCAGATAAACACAGATTATTACTACCTGAGTCATGAGTCCGCTGCCTCCTCACCAGAGTTTTCGGAAGCAGGTTCACTCTCCAGGCCATCCGGCCAGGCAAACTTTACTACCAGTAGCCATCCAAGGGTGGCGGCTACAACAAAGGCCATGTGGTAAGCCAAAGTGGCAGGGAGAAATCCCATTACCAGGGTACCATCATTTTTAAGCCACGAGTCCTGATGCAAAAAGAAGAGCAGGACCAAGTAACCGAATATAAGTGTTTTCTTGGACATGGAGTATCTGGGAGACGATTAGAGAAGGAGCCCCGCCCTATTTGCCAATGGCATAGAGGTGTGTCTGAGTGGTCACATACAGCGTGTCGTTTGCGACAATCGGGCTGCAATAAATGGGTGTATAAAAATCTGCTAGGGCAATTTCCACTTTTTCACGACCGGCTTTTAAAACAACCAGCTCGCCATCTTCATTTCCGATGAAGACCTTACCATCAGCAACCAAAGTCGATGACCAGATACGGCTGTTGGTTTCATGCACCCAGTATTCTTCACCCGTATTGGCATCAATGCAATGAATGTCGCCATCGTATTCCGCCTGGTACATCAAGCCATCTACAATACTGGCTGTGGAGATAGAACGGCCAATGGTGGTGTTCGTCCAGAGGGCCTTTCCGGAGATGTCTCCGGTCTTCGAAAGATCAATACAGCTGATTCTTCCAACACCGTCTCCATGCTCGGGGTCCTGACCGATAACCACATAAGCCTTGTTGTCGTGTATGATCGTGGTAGCGATAATTTCACTGGGCCCTTCGTAGTTAGAATACTTGACCGGCTCGCCATCCTTCATTCGGTACTCGGGAGGATTGGCGTCGTAACGGAAAATTTCCTTCATTGCCGGGAATCCATCTTCGTGCATTACAGGATCAACTTCGTAACCATAGCACCATCCGTCTCCACCACCCCATACAACCATGGGTTTACCGTTTACGATGTCGATGGCGGGAGTGCTCCAACTGGCGTGTAACACTCTTTCGGATACGCCGGAAACTTCTTCGCCCAACAGCTCGCCAGTATTTTTATCAAGAACAATCAAAGCTGGTGAAAAAGGCGCCGGGATATTCTTATGTGACCAATCCACTCCATTTGATGTAGCAGCGTAGAGCTTATCTCCATAGATCAACGGCGAACAACTGGAAACATTGTGCGGGAAAACCCCGAGGTCTTCACGAGCATCAACAACCCAGAGAATATCGGCATCCATAGCACCCACTTCAACGGGCGTTCCGGTTGTGGAAAAAAAGTTGGCTTCATCTTGAAATTCTCCGTCATTACCATTCGCTTGTCCTTCAACATCGAAACAAAGAACTTCGCCCCGATTCGTAACAATCCAGCCACGATCTCCCTCAATGGCAGGCGAAGAGCAGAGTCCGACAAATTCCCAGTCACTTACCTTTCCTGCACCAAGCTTGGGAATCAATAACTGCCAGAGAAATTTTCCAGTGGCTTCGTCAAAACACATTAATACGCCACGGTCTCCTTTTTGCCCATCATTGCGTGGAGACTCGTTGTTGGTTCCTACAAACACTTTGCCGCCGGAGACGACCGGTGTGCCGTAAGTTTGAGATCCCAACTTGGCAACCCATTTGACGCCCTTGGTGGTTTCCATGTTGATCTCCTCGCTTTTGGGCAAGTAATCACCGCTCTCCACCTCCGTTGGGATACCACTTGCTTCCGCGACCATATTACGATCGGAAGAACCACCCCAGGTCGGCCAGTCAGCAGCCTGAGCGGAAATCGCTAAAAGGAAGGAAGGTAGAACAAAAAGTTGTTTCTTAAATTTCATGGCTACGGTTTCTTAGTTATTGGAAGAAATGGATATGTTATCGATGAACACGCGTTTCATGCTTTGTGGTGAAAATGCGAATACACCAGGCGCGCCTCGGACATGCACTTTTTTCTGTTTAGATTCGATGGTCCAGGCGTCGGGTTCGCCGGTTCCTTTGGCCCAGGCTTTTGCACGGACAACTCCGCTGCCATCAGGATTCGTATCGACGCGAGTTTTCAAATGATACCAGGTATTTGGTTTTACCGGAAATGGAACCGACTCTTTAACACGCTCGTGATTACTGGAAACTTCCAGCAAGCGCTGGTTTCCGGAAAGGGTTATCAGGTAACGTTGGTTAACAACTCCGACTGTAGATAGGACTCGGCGTGTCCCATCGGTCATCACATCGGCCTCGATGGTGTAGCTTTTCATGTTGGATTTGCCGATGAAGTTCATCGTTCTCTGCCAAAGCAGATTTTCGAGGCGATTGGTGATAATCTTGCCGCCATCTTTTTCCATGATGTGCCATTTCGGGCCGGCTCCCAACCAGGTGCCAGGCGGAGGTGAAACATCAACACCGTCCCTGTCTTTCAGAATAAGGGGGGTCGACTCGAAGTCTTCATTATAACCCACACCAGCTACAACCCGTCCACGACTGACACTGGTCATGCCATTCACGGTCGCCTGGATATTGCCGGTGGTTAATTTGCCCTGGCCTTTTCGTGTTAGCTTGTTTCCTGACAGCGTCGCATCCACCTCGGAAGGTCTTGGCGCGTTGGGGGCATTCCACTTGGCAAAAGTAGCATCGGAGGTAAGGTCGCGAACCCGGCGGCCCGCTGCATCCAGTCCATAAACTTTAAAGGTCTGTGAGTCATTGGCTCCCACGGCGAATTCGGCTGGCACCAATTGGATTTGAGCAATGGAGCCTGGCTTACCTTGTGAGGCAGCTTCCGGGTAGTTGACCTTCTTCAGTTTTTTGTCTCCGAAACAGTGGAGGCCTTGTTTGGTGAAAACATACACCCGGTTATTATAGAAGGCTGGCGCACCCAGGCAGTTGGCTCCCATTTCGTTGGAGCTAATGATTTCGGCCGCGGCACCACGATCTTTAAGAATGTGGGTAACACCATCCAACATTGGGACGTAAAGTTTTCCATCTGCGTAGCCAGGAGAAGCGTGGAGCTGGTCGGGAGCCATTTTCTCGGACCAGACGGTTTTGCCGGTCTCGATATCCACAGCGAGTAAGCTGCCGGTGGCAATGGTGGTGTAGACACGCTTTCCAACCAGAGTTGGTGAGCTCGTGAAAGCCACGTGCTCGCCGTTGCGCCATACCTCAGATTCAGCACCCAAAACAAGGGGCAACTCTTCCGGATATTCAGTCGGTATTTTCAGGCGGACGAGCCGGCCTTTTGCGGTAGTATCGACATTCTCCTTACCATGCACAGCGATCAATCCATCGTCTCCGACAAGAACGACACTGGAATTGACTCCACCGGTAGCAAGCTGGAAACGCCAAACGGCTTCACCTGTCCGGGCATTTACACAAACAATGTTTCCACAACCCGTTCCGGCGTAAAAAACGCGTTGATCCCCCAAGTCGGCGAAAACAGGGGTGGAGAAAGAACTATCTAACGGGCCAACGCCTGGGGTACTGAACCAAACGAGTTCACCCGTATGTTTATCAAATCCGTAAAAACGATTCCGTGCTGGCCCATTGGTAGACCAGTTTGCCGTGATGCAATGAATGACTACGATATCTCCATCCACTGCCGGAGCACCTGTGCGGCCATTGGGGAAAGTCAGACGCCCATATTCCTCCATCATGGATACTTCCCAGAGCAACTTGCCATCCCGGGAAAATGCCATGACCAGTCCGTTAGTGGCTTCCACATAAACGTTGCCCGTTTCTGCATCGATGACAGGAGCACCAATCGCGTATCTATTGTAGACGATATCGCTAATGTAGTCGGCAAAGGTATGCTCCCAGATCTTCTTGCCGGTTTCGGCGTCCAGACAAAGAAGCGTTTCCTCAACATCTTCCGTCTCGCCGTAAAAGCCGAAAGCATAAAGGCGTCCGTCAGCCGCAACCGGCGTGCCACCACCTCTGACAGGATAAGTCCAACGGTGTTCTTTACCTTCCAAATCCAGGGAATCGGGGAGAGATACTTTCGCCGGGGACTTTCCATTCTGGTCGGCACCGCGCCAATTTAGCCAGCCAGTTACGGCTGATAGTTCACCTGCAAAGAATATAGATGCAGTTAGTAGAATGAGAAAACGAATAGAACGCATAACCATTTTCATAACTCGGGGACGGATAATGAGGTTACAGGAAAACAGAATGGTCCAAACACCTCAATTAGAGGAATTAATAGATGAGGTCGAGGCGCAAGCCAAATCTCTGGGGTGCACCGGGACTTCCAGCCTGTATTTCGGGGTTTATAAATTGATAGAAAGTTTCTTTGGATAGGTTGCGACCGTATACAGAAATCGCGAAACTGTCCTGTCGAAATCCAACCTGAGCATCCCAGGTGCCGAAGGCGGACTGGGCAAAATTATTTTGATTGAGCTCGTCGTAGTAGGTTTTGCCAAAAGCAGTATAGGAAGCACTGCCGAAAAATCCATTTTCCAGCTCACAGCGGACGCCGGTTCTAACCGTATATTTCGGGATAAAGGGTACCCGTTTTCCCGAAACATCCACCCCCATCGAATCGAGGTGCTTATCAAACTTGGCATTGGAATATCCTGCCTGAAAATCGAAGAAAAGGCGGTCAATCGGGTTCAACACCAACTTTCCTTCGAATCCATTAGCCGAGACTTCCTCGGCATTAACCACCACAAAATCGGTGGAAAACGGCACGGTCCGCTCATACTGGTAATCATCGGACTCATTAAAAAAGGCCACCAGAGACCCACTGATCAACTCATCGCGAGCGGTAAAATTGATGCCAATCTCGTGAGATAGGAGTTTCTCTGAATCAAAGCTGATAAATTGCGGATTGGAGGTGAATCCGCTGTAACCCTCAGGTTTGTGAGCCAGGGAGGATCGAATAATGAAATTCACGGTATCACTGGCTGCTACAGTAAGGCCCACGGTTCCGGCAACTTGCGACTGGCTCTGTGATTCATCCACTGCAGGTTCAGGCGGACCTGGAAAATTGAAATTGTTCGAAGAATCCTTGGTGCGCCGGATGGAGGACTTGTTTTGATCTATGCGCACGCCGAAATTCAAAACCGCTTTATCTGAAAGTGTGGTGTTAGCGTTCGCATAAGCTGCAATGTTTTGTTGGTCGATATCAAACTGGGTCCGTTCCGTCTGAATAAAATTAGGAGGCACAAATTCATTGGGCGGAACCAGAAACTCACGGGTTGCGTCACCGTCTACTTTGGAGTCGAAGTAAAACAAACCAGCCGTCCATTGGGTGGAGGATTGATCGGGTTGAGATACAAAACGAATCTCCTGGGTCAGCAGTTCCTCTTGTTGAACGACTCGAGAAAACCCGAAATCCAGAGGGCTGAAATCCAAATCCGTGAGCGAAGGATTCAAATCCCAATCCTGGTATGAAGTGGTGGAGATTATCTGCCCCTGATCCAATTGCTTTTTCAGCTGAAAGTTGAGTTGAAAACGGTCCAGTTCGGTCACTCCTGCGATATTCGAGGACACTTCATAGGGGTCAGGACTAAAAAGGGAACTCAGTCGAGTAGCTCCGTCGTCGACCGTTTCGGCAAAAACACCAAACCGCAATTGAAGGCCCTCGTTGGGGTTCACATAGAAATTCACCCGGCCATTCAGAGACTCACGGTCGTCTTCGGTGCGATTGAGAAAGGTGTTGTCGATATAACCTTCCCGGGAGGAAAGCCCAAAACTGGCGCTGTAGCTGGCCGTGTCACTCATGGGACCATCAATCAGTACCTTGGCCACTTTGGAATCGTAGGAACCATATTCCAGCTGCAGTGCCCGGCGTGCCTCTTCTCCCGGAAGCCGAGTGTGAATATCGATTATCCCGGCAGAGGCATTGCGACCATAGAGGGTAGATTGTGGACCTGAAAGGATGGCTACACTGGCTATATTTAATAATTCACCAGGATACGACGCCACAGATCCCGCCGGCACATCATCTATATATAGAGCGACCGACGGAGGACTGAAAAAGAGAGAATTTGCGCTGCCTCGCATAGAGAGCACATCTCCGAATCCCCGGGTGTCACTATGACTGGTAAACAGGTTGGGTGCCAGGCCCGACAGATCCTGCAACCGGCTTGACCCATAAATGTTCAGCAGATTTTCATTTAATTCCGACTGCGAAAGCTCTACTTGGAGATCGTTGAATTGGTACTCGGATTGAATTTCCAAAGTGTCCAATTCTACAGTATCCATACGGTCTGAGAGGGTTTGAGCGAGGAGTCCGCTGGAAGCCATGGACAGCGTTAATAACAGGGAGAAGGGGAGGTGTTTAGGTAACGTATCCATTAGGAAGGGTATACTTAAAGTAGGATTTTGTCGGCACTCCAAGGTTGAAATCGTGTCTGAGACACATTATTTCCATGAAATAAAATAACGCATTTAATTCAATTATGACTCTTCGACATACCCTGATTCTCATTTGTTGCCTAACTTCTTCGCTATCGGCCCAATGGACCAACTGGCGTGGACCCAATAACAACCTGACTACTGGAGATGAGGCATTTCCGAGCCATTTTTCCGAAACTGAAAACGTAGTCTGGACCGCCAGAATTCCGGGCGAAGGCACCTCAACCCCTGCGATCTGGGGCGACTCTCTTTATATTACCTGCTTCGAGGACGGCGTAGATACGGTAATCGCATTCGATATGAATGGCAAAAGGAAGTGGGAGGCACAGTTAGGAATCGGCACGGAAGGCAGTCACCGCGCAGGAACGGGCGCAAATTCAAGCCCTGTGGTGGATCCGAGCGGCGTTTATGTGTATTTCAAATCCGGGTCGCTGGCCAAACTTAGCCACGCAGGCAAGGAACTCTGGAAAACCAACCTGCAGAAAACTTATAGTCTCGACGGTCACTGGTGGGATGAAGGCTCTTCACCTGTGTTGGAAGACGGAAAAGTCTTTGTGGCAGTTATGCAACAAACCGAACGAAGAGACGGACAGAAGTGCGAAACATATGTCGTCGCATTTGACAAAGACACTGGCAAGGAAGCCTGGAAAGTGGAGCGCAACACGGGTGCCAACGTGGAGTCCAACGACGCCTACACCACCCCACTGATTGCCACCATAGACGGTCAGAAACAGCTTGTGGTCTGGGGAGCCGATCAATTGTCCGGACATTCTCTCAAAAACGGAAAGCTCATCTGGAAATGCAAAAATTTTAACCCGACCAATCACAAAAATTGGAGAACCATCGCTTCTCATACCATAGTTGGCGACATCGCCATTGTACCTTATGGCAGAGGTTATGCCGTAGCTGGAATCAAGATGTCCGGCAAAGGGGACATCACCGAAAATTCTCGGCTCTGGGAAATTCAACGCATCGGCCCCGACGTGCCCACTCCGAGTGTTCATGGTAATAGCGCCATTATCCTGACCGACCGAGGCGTCCTCACCGCCGTGGATATTGAATCGGGTGACATTCGGTGGACTGACAATCTGCCTCGTACAGCAGCCAAGTATTTTGCATCACCCATGATTTCGGGAGACCGGCTTATTTGCAGCCGGGATGACGGAACTGTTTTTGTCTGTGGCTTGAGCGACGACGGAATGGATATTTTGGCGGAAAACAGTCTGGGAGAAACCATCATTGCAACGGCCGTTCCTTATCAGGACCGGCTCTACATCCGCACTGCAAGCAAGCTCTATTGCATTGGTGGAAACAGTTAGGTGGTTTCCCAGTGAAAGGTGTAGCTTTCCTAGCGTGTCTAGTTCTGTCTGGATCCATCGCATGGGCCGATGATTGGCCCCAGGTCAATGGATTGACCCATGACCGAACTTCGACTGAGGCTATTGAAATTGACTGGGAATCGGAGAAACCCAAACTCAATTGGCGGGTGGCCTGCAATGGAGGATTCAGCTCCTTTGTGGTGGGAGAAGGAAAAGCGTTTACCGTATTGATGGCGAAGATCAAAAGTGATGTCCGGGAAGTTGTAGTTGCATTGAACAAGGAAACGGGAAAAGCAATTTGGAACACAGTGCTTGGAAAAGCCGGCTACGACCGTGGTGGCGGCAACGGCGCACGCAATAACAACGGCGGTGATGGACCCAGAGCAACTCCAGTCATAGATAAGGACTGGCTGTATATTTATGGTGGGCGGTTCGACCTGTATGCCTTGAACAGTGAGACGGGCAAAATAATTTGGAGCAGAGACATACTCAAAGAATTTGGCGGTTCCATGATCAGGTGGTCCAACGCCATGTCACCTCTG
>JAPUIL010000051.1 GCA_027297085.1 Verrucomicrobiota bacterium
GAAAAAAATATTACGCATTCAACGTGTAACCGTGAGTACGGAATATGGGGATTTTTATATCGATCCTGTCTCAAACTTCGGCAATGCGCTTTTCACGACCAAAGAGTATGAGCCTTACATGATAAAAACTTTCCAAAAAAATTTATCAGAGGGAGAAAGCTTTATCGATATCGGAGCAAACGAGGGATTCTTTTCTATTTACGCTTCCAAACTTGTAGGCCCCAGAGGCAAAATCTTCGCTATAGAGCCACAAGAACGATTACACCAAATAATTCAGAAAAATGCTGAATTGAATCAACTATCTAGTTTCTCATTAATCAAAAAGGCGGTCTCGGATAGCAAAGGAACTACGGAAATTATTTTAGGACCCGATACCAATACGGGCAGCAGTGGATTTATTCCTCCTGTAAAATACTACTCACCCAGACAATCGGTGGAGACGGACACTTTGCTGAATATCGTGAATCAAACGGGAATGGACACCATAGATTTTGCGAAAGTGGATGTGGAAGGTTTTGAGCATGAAGTAATCTTAGGATCAAAAGAACTGTTTCGAGACAAACGTATCACAAGGATCGCGCTCGAACTACATGGGAGATATTTGGAAAGCAGGGGTTTGAATGGCCAGGAGATAGTCGATTTTCTAAAAGAATGTGGATACCGTCAATTCGAAGAGTACGGGAATCTCGTTTTATCCTGCGAATAAGGTCGAAAAACGCCAAATGCTAAGGGCGAAGGAAGTCAGTGCCGTGGCTCGGATGACCTAGTCAAAGATAGGAGATGTGAACCTATCTCGTCCGGGTTTTCCCCACTTTCCAAGTGCAGGAAATCCGGCGGATCTTTTCCTAGTACAAAAACAAAATGTGCAATGCCGATGCCCAAAAAGTGCGCCTCAATCTGAAAGATGTTGTTATCCGGCTCGGACAATGAATGGTTATTCAACAGTCATTTAAAGACTTCAGTAGGTGGATTACGGCACTCAACAACACCCAATCTCAGCTAGAATCTGAGATTCTTTCCGTTTAACAACCGAGGGCCCAAACAACTCAATCTATTAGGTATAAAATACGGTTCCAATGCTTTTCGAAAGTGTGGGGCCTATGGATTTCACGAAATTCTCCCTCAATAGAGCTTTATTCAGGGGCAAAATTCTACCATAGTAGACGGTTTGTATGAAAAAAGGATCTCAGCCAAGGAAGAAAAAAGTGCCCTACTTCAATCGGGAGCTTAGTTGGCTGGCATTCAATCGGCGTGTTTTGGAACAGGCCATGAGTAAAAAATACCCGGTACTCGAGCGAGTAAAGTTTCTCTCCTTTGTGAGTAGCAACCTGGATGAATTTTTTGAGATCCGCGTAGCAGGGCTCATGCAACAGGCCGATTCCCAGGTAAGTGAACTCAGTATGGATGGCCTAGGGCCTAAAGAGCAGCTTGACCAAATACAAGCTCATGCAAGGGCGCTGGTGGATGACCAATACAAATGCTGGCACCAGATGTTGATTCCAGCGATGAAGAAACAGGGAATAGATTTTAACACACCCGATACATTATCGAAAGCCGACCTCGAGTGGATGAAACATTATTTCGAGACAGAAGTTTACCCGGTCCTTACTCCGCTGGCCATTGATCCAACCCATCCATTTCCTCAAATCGGAAATAAAACGCTGAATCTAATTGTCTGGGTTCAAAGCAAGGGAAGCAATCCGGACATAATTCACATGGCGATCATACCGGTTCCGCGAATTTTGAATCGGATTGTGAAGATTGAGTCTGGAGACCGAAAACGGCTGCGATTCATTTTCCTTAGCGACATCCTAAAGATATTCGCCCACACCCTTTTCCCCGGGTATCACACACGGGCTGTTTACGCGTTTCGAATATCAAGAAACAGCAACCTTTATTTCGATGAGGAAGAAGTCGAAAACCTGGTTACAAAAATTGAGGAGGAACTCTGGAATCTGCGAAAGAACGCTGCCGTCCGCCTGGAAGTTGAACAGGGAATAGAGGAAGTATTGCTGGAAGAATTGCTCAAACAAATCCACCTAAAAGATGAGCATGTATACCGTATCAACGGGCCACTCAATCTGATGCGACTTCGAGATTTTGAGGATATGGTGCCACGCGGGGACTTGAAGTTTAAAAACTTTATCCCCTATGTCCGCCCGCCTTTAAATAAGCCGGAATCGATTTTCAAAATTCTTTCGCGCGAGGATATACTGCTTCACCATCCTTATGATTCCTTCACACCGGTGGTGGAATTTATAGAACAAGCGGCAAGAGACCCTCAGGTATTCGCCATTAAGCAAACATTGTATCGAACAAGTGGAGACAGCCCGATCATCAAGGCCCTTAAAGAAGCTTCACTGAACGGCAAACAGGTCACGGCTCTAGTGGAACTCAAAGCGCGCTTCGAAGAGGCCAACAACATCCAATGGGCGAGAGAACTGGAAGAGGCAGATGTCCATGTAGTCTATGGCCTTACTCACCTTAAAACTCATTGTAAATGCTGCCTGGTGGTCCGCCGTGAACCTGAAGGTCTAAAACGTTACTGCCACTTGGGTACCGGGAACTATAATCCCAAGACTGCCAGGCTCTACACTGACATAAGTTATCTGACAGCAACGGAAGATATAACCAAAGAAGCTGCTGACCTTTTTAACACGTTAACAGGCTTTGCACGCTCTCCCAATTTTCAAATACTAAAAGTAGCCCCTTTCAATCTGCATAGGGAAATCAATCTGTTAATTCGCAAGGAGGCACAAAATGCCCGAGATGGGAAACCCGCCAAGATCGTTGCGAAAGTCAACAGCTTGATAGACCAGGAAACGATCGACAACCTCTACACAGCCTCCATTGCAGGAGTAGAGATTCTGTTAATAATCCGGGGTATCTGCGGACTGGTTCCGGGCGTAAAGGGTGTAAGCGAAAATATCAGAGTTATCAGCATACTCGGTCGGTACCTCGAGCATAGCCGTGTATACTATTTCGAAAATGGCGAAGATCATTCGAATGTTTTCATAGGTAGCGCGGACTGGATGCCTAGAAACTTTTTTAGACGGATTGAGTGTGTGTTTCCCATCAGAAGCCCAAATCTGAAGCGAAGAGTGGTCAATGAACTGCTTAACAAGTATCAGCTCGATACAAAATTCGCCAAAGAGCTTCAACCTTCAGGGGAATACATGCCAATTAAGCAAACAAACGGTAAGAAGGAGTTTTCTATCCAAGAATACTTTATTGAAGAAACAGAAAAACTGAGGACTAATCTGATATAGCAACTAATATAGCGGTGTTCCCGCAGAAATTAACAAGAGTTTCCCCTATATATAATAAGGGATACTCCACTATTGTTACTTGATTTAAATTCTGCTAAACTCTATCACCTAACACACAATTCCTTGAGGTAAATTCCTCACTTACAAAGACTATAGATAATGCTAAAAAACAGACAGGAAGGGCTGACCACCCTCCACGGTATCTGGGTAACCGTCCTGGTGAGCGGCTTTTTTGTCCTTTATTGGGCATTTGTGGAGAGAACGGGGGTTATTGCTTTAGCCGAACCGATCAGCTTTCAGCTATACTTTTTTAGTGTTTTTGTTGGTTTGATAATCAGCTTCCGGGCTTACTCGAAATGGGCCCAGGTTCTGGCGACTATATCATGGAGAGAGACCTACGATATGACCAAACACCAGATGATCCGTCTGGCTTTGGTTCTCTTTTTCGTGATTTTCGCACTGAAAGACAACGCGATCAGCCGTCTTTTTCTGGGAAGTTTTCTGATTCTGGTTGGGGTGTTGTTGTTTTTCGTGAATTATTATTTCCCAAGGTTGCTGTGCCGCCTGATCTTTAAGGAAAATACCATTTCCACTCTTTTCGTAGGGAACTTGAACGCGATTTTGAAACTAAACACATGGCTGGAAAGGAAAACTAGCCTGGGAATCGAGCCCGTAGGTTTCATTACCAGTGAAAAAATTAAGGCCAGCACCAAACGAATCCCTTACCTGGGCCAGCTTGAGGACTACAAAAGGATACTCAAAGAACATCGGGTAGGTCAGATAATTGTTCTTCAAGGTTATGTTGGGAAAAAAGAGCTCGGAGACATTGTAGAAGAGTCGCAACAACAAGGCTGCCGCTTCCACATCTACAACAATATTGAAGAGGATTTTAACCACCCACTGGTAGTAAATCACGAGGGAGAATACACGTTTTACACTTTAATTGACGAACCATTGGAAAACCCGATTAATCGAATGTTGAAACGCACTTTCGACATCGCAATTTCACTGCCGATCGTAGCCTTTTTGCTACCACCCCTGTTCTTTTTGGTTTGGATGGTTCAAAAAAGGCAATCTCCTGGCGCCGTATTTTATACTCAAGCGCGAACCGGGATTACGAAGCGGACCTTCAATATCATAAAGTTCCGCACCATGTACGATTTCAAGCAGGATGAAAAAGCAAGAGCGATCCAAACGCAAAAGGAGGATACTAGAATATATCCCTTTGGATCGTTTCTTCGGAAAACTAGTCTCGATGAGATCCCTCAATTTATTAATGTGCTTATCGGAGATATGAGTGTTGCCGGTCCCAGACCGCATTTGATCAAACACGACGAACAATTTAGCAACATGCTGAAGTCCTATTACACTCGCCATTATGTTAAACCAGGAATCACCGGATTAGCCCAAACAAAGGGATACCGCGGCGAGATATCCGAATTTCAATTGCTTGAAAAACGTATTCATTACGACCTCGAATACATCAACCACTGGTCATTCCTTTTGGATGTGGAAATCGTATTTATAACGGTCTGGCAGGTCATCTTTCCTCCGAAGTCTGCCTATTGAAATGCCCGTACAAGGGGCAACGTTAAAAAACTATCAAATAACTATTAAACGAGGGAGGTAGGTTTGACCTAATTTCATTGTCTTCAATTTTTGCTGAACACATTATAGACAGTGAAAATTGAAACTAAAGGGCGGCCGCCACTCGATGAAATCGAATCAGCGATTATCGACATATTTATCCGTGCAACCAAAATTCTCGGTTATCCGAAGTCTATTGGTGAAATCTACGGACTTCTCTATGTCGCAGATGAGCCTCTTTGTATGGAAGACATCATTCAACGGTTGGGCATCAGTCTTGGAGCCGCCAGCCAGGGGTTAAAGGTTTTGAAAGGAATGAAAGCGGTAAAATCAAATCACATGATTGGCAAACGGCGCGAATACTACACCGCTGAGTTTGAGGTGGAAGAATTGGTCAATCGCTATTTCCGCGAGGAATTTTCAGGATACCTTAAAAGCTGGAAACATAAGCAAGAATTGCTCCGCAAGTTATTCAACACCGACGGCACACAAGACACCCATGGGCATTTGGACACCCGGTTGGAAAAACTAGAAGACCTGCATACGAAAAGCCAGGCACTGATCGTGAAGATCTGTGAGGAATTTGAGGACTAATCGGCATGGAAGACACACAAACAAAACATTGGTATTGCATAAAAGCAAAAATAAAGAGGGAACACATCGCAGCCCGGATGCTTAGATCCAGAGCGAACTTCGAAGTTTTCTGTCCGAGGATAACCATTACCAAGAAAACCATTCGAGGACCAAAGCCTTTCACGGAGGCTCTCTTCCCAGGATATCTATTTTGCCGATTTAATTTCGAAGACTCTTCTCGTCTGGTCAGTTTCTCACAAGACATTAAGGGAATTGTTCGATTTGGAGACAAAATACCAAGCGTTCCCGATGCTACGCTCGAACAACTTCGAGCAGCCCTTCCTCAAGAAACGGTCGAAGTAAAGCCACCCGACATCCAGGAAGGTGAACTTGCGGAAATAATCCAAGGCTGTTTCCAGGGTGAATCTGGAAAAGTCATCAAAATTGAAGCAGCTTCAGATAGGGTAAACCTGCTCATTGAATTTCTAGGCCACCAGGTGCGAATACAAGTACCGGCCGAAAACCTTATTAACCTTAAACCTGCTCAACCTGGTGTCTCACTAGGCCTGCAAGCTACACCCAACGGTTGAGAGTCACACACCAGCCACTGCACGATGCACAGCGTATCGCAGCAAACCAATCGGATTGGTTTTGTCCATATTTAGGACAATCGACCAAGGGCGGAAGCGTATTAATATTCGAATGCATCCTTGCACATCACCGAAGAATTCACTTATAAACATCTACTTTGTCATACTATATTTCCCTATACACTATAGGAAAACTACTTAAACAATGCGGCCCTCAACACAAAAACTCGCTATGAAATTCTCAGCTCTAGCTTTTTCGACGCTTCTTTTGGCTTCCCAAACGCTGCTCGGCTTTGTGGAATTGGACAGAGGAGAGCTCCTCTTGGAGACCCGATTCCAAGCTGTGCATGACAGTAACATCAGAGGGAATAATATTAAAGAATCTGACACGATTTTTTCGGTTGATCCTACCCTAAGATACGAACGCAGCTCCGGACGTGGGTCATTGGGTGCGTCAGCCGGCTTTAATATTATGCGCTTTAATGATTTCAGCGAATTTGATTCTGAAAATTTTCACGCGGAATTCAATTTAGGATTTCCAGTAGCTAGGGGATCGCCTCTTGCAGGTGGAGTAAACTTTGGATATATCGAAGATACACGGGTAGACCAGTTTGTTAATGATCTAGTTTCATCGGAGAGAACTTCATTTGGATTGAACGGACAGTACCGAGTAAGGCAAAAAATCTCTGTACGAGGAGACTTGTCCTTTTCGGACAATAAGACTGCGACTGGGAACTTTAGCGATTCACAGGACAAATCTGCCAGAGCCGGAATTATTATCCACGATGTGTGGCAGAGTGTAGGGGTGACAGTAGATTATCGTATCCGTCGTTTGAAAACTTCTGGAGGTACTGTTGAAAGGAACGATAAGGACAAATCGATCTTCATTGGTTTGACCGGCCAATTGCTCCCCGAACATATATTTCACAAACTGGAAGCCTACGCCTCCTTTTCCATGCAAAAGATAGACTCCTCCTCCACTGGGGGTCAGAATAACCGGAGTGCGGTTGGTTACGATGCTCAGCTATCCTGGGAGGCACGCCCGACAACGAATATTAATCTCTCTTTTTCAAAAGATCACCAAGTAACCATAAACGATGAAATCGTCGAAAATTCGAATTGGTCTCTAGGCGTTCAGCAACAATTCAGCCAACTGATGACAGGGAGCCTGAATGCCGTTTGGAGGAAACTAAACTATATCGGTGGATTGAACCGGAACGACGACCGGTTCGGTGTCACCGCATCGCTCGCATACGTCCTCGGCAGAAATTGGTCTGCTGGATTGAATGTGAGTTATGACGATAGCAATTCCAATGAAGACAGATTTAATTATGATCGGCTTCAAACCGGCATTTATTCGACCTTCAGATTCTAAATTAAGCCACGACACATTTCGAAACCATTACACTCACTACTTGTCAGCAACATTATGATCATCAAAAAGTATATCTTAAACGCCTGTGTTTCATTGCTGGTCGGATGCTTCCTAAGCCTCCCGGTTGTCACTCACGGGCAAACAGAAAGTCAAGCGGCACTGCCTAAATTTGGTGAAACCTCCGATCCGAATTATCGGTTAAGTGTGCGCGATCGCATCTCGATTTCAGTATTCGACGAGCCGGGATTAACTATGGCCCAGGGTATCGACGCCAAGGGCGAAATTCGAGTTCCTCTAATTAACACATTCCACGTACAAGGAATGACAATCCGCGAGGTAGAAAAGATGCTCGAGCAACAATACGTGGAGCAGAAATATTTGCGAAACCCCATCGTTACAATCGACATTTTGACCTATTCGCCAAAAGAAGTATCAGTCCTGGGTGCTATATCAAGGCCAGGACAGATCCCCTTCCCTCCCGAAGTTGAGAAAATTGATATCGTGGAACTGATTTCCATAGTCGGTGGATTTACTCCATTGGCAAAGTCGAAAGACGTACGAAT
>JAPUIL010000510.1 GCA_027297085.1 Verrucomicrobiota bacterium
AGGCGTACACCTGATTCTCCTGATTCTGAAAACTCTTCAGCTTCCCAGAGCACTTTATCAAAGCCAATGAGACCACCATGTAAGTGGTTAACCCCATCGTTTACGGCCAATGAATAAACTTCTCCATCCAGTGTGAAACGACCTTTGGCGATTCGGTTACCGTAACGGCCAACCAGCGCCCCAAAATACGGGGACCGATCCTGATAATCTTCAAGCTCATCAAATCCCAAAACGATATCCGCTACGTCACCATACCGGTCGGGGACCATAAGCTTTTTAATGATCCCGCCAAACCGGGCCACCTCCAGCTCAATACCGTTAGAATTACTCAGAGTACAATAGTCCATATATGAGAAGCAGCCAGGGTTTTAACGGCTCACACTGAAACGGGGAAGGAAAAAGAGAGTTTGTAAGGATCGATGCGGAATGAATCACTAAACCTTACATCAATAAGAGTATTACCTCATGAAAATCTACGGGACCACTTTGCTAGCATCCTTTTATTGCCTGCTTCTTACCGCAGAAGTCGCTTTGGCGAAGTTTGACCACAGCCTTTTCGACGAGATCCTCAAAACCCATGTTAAATCCGGCCTGGTGAATTATGTCGCCTTAAAAGAAGATAAACGCCTGGAAAACTACCTGGCTCTATTGAGCGAAGCAGATCTTGCTCTGCTGGATACTCGAGAGGAGAAAATGGCCTTTTGGATAAACGCTTATAATGCCTACACTTTGAAGCTCATCGTAGCACACTATCCTACTGCCAGTATATTGGATATACCTCACAAAAAATATGAATCTCCCTGGGAAATACCTTTAGCCAAGGTAGCCGGACAAACTCATACGCTCGACCACATTGAAAACGGTATTCTGAGGGTAAAGTTTCCAGACTCACGTATTCATTATGCATTGGTGTGCGCAGCACGTTCCTGCCCTCAATTGCGTAGCGAGGCATACACAGAAGAGCGACTCTACGATCAGATGAATGAACAAGGTACCTGGTTCATGGAAAACAGGAATTCCTTTGATCTCAAAACTCGTACCATGAATCTCTCGAAAGTGTTCGAATGGTATGCCGTTGATTTTGGGGAGGATGCATCCGAGACCCTCCGTACCATCGCCCCATTTACAAATCCTTCCATTCGGGAATCGATCGAAAAAAATTCTAAAGCTTGGAAAATAACATTTTCTGAGTGGGATTGGCGGCTGAATTTACAAAATTAATCGGACAAAAGCTTAGGTTTTGTAAAAATTTCGAAAGATTAAGAATTGATTTTGACGAAAGGGGAAAATCCACTTTTCTAGCACCCCAATGTTTACCAATCCTCTCACTTTCCTTTGGTCTGAAATTTTCGACTCTCTGCAAAACGACGATGTGCAACAAAGCACCGTGATTGGGCTGCCGTGTCTTCGCGTATACGATCACATTATAGCAGCCCTCGATTCAGAAAATGCTTCAGTCATTGTCAAACTGCCGGTTCATCGGGTCAATTATCTGGTAGCCGAAGGTTGGGGCCATTATTTTACAACCCCGAGCCTCACGCATCAGCAATGGATTCGGGTCAACCACATTGAACCAGCTCTGTGGAAAGAGCTCGTACAGGAAGCAACCCGCAACGCCAGTATTTCCCTGGCATAGAAACACCGCTCCACCGTAGCAGAGCGGCTTTTGATTCTCATGTGCGTTGAAACTATTTCTCCGCGTACACAGTAACACTCAGAACCTTGATACCGGAGTCCAGCACGGTATCCGGTACAGAAATTTCCCGTTCCTTTTGTATCTTTATTTCGCTGAATCCGGCCTCTTTGATTTGCGCTAGAAAATGATCCTTTACCAGCGCCCCTGCGACACAGCCTACATAATCCGCAACGGAGTTTAGGATCGAATCGGGTAAGGGACCCGAAGTCACGATATCCGAAATACTGAAGTGTCCTCCCTTTTTAAGTACGCGATAAATTTCTGACAAAACGAGGGATTTATCCGGAACAAGATTCAGGACACAGTTGCTTACAACCACATCCACAGCATCCGAATCCACTGGTATGGAATCAATATCTCCTTCAATAAACTCAATATTCTCATACCCGAGCTTAATTCGATTGTCTTCAGCTTTCTGGATCATGGCTGGAGTAAAATCCAAGCCGATGACCCAGCCTTCAGGACCGGTTTCACGTCGGGCAATAAAAACATCGTTACCAGCGCCCGAACCCAAATCAAGAACTGTCATTCCTTTTTCAATACCGGCGAACTCGATCGGTAATCCACACCCAAGATTCAGGTCGGCTTCGGGAACATATCCGTCCAATTTATCATACGACTCACCTTCCCAAGAGTAGTCCTCAGTAGCGATGGTTCCCGAGCTGCAACCGCAACCACTCGAGCAACAACCACTCGAATTAGTTTCAGCAATTTTTCCATAGGTTTCCTGAACCGATGCTTTTATCTCGCCCGGATTGTTTCTATTTAGCGTGTCCATGATGATTCCTTTCTTTGATAAGTTTATGCGTCGCTTGAACAACACGACTTTAGTTTTTCGGTATCTGCCCGAAGGAGTTCATGCTCCTCAGGTAGTGTATCGAGAATCTGATGAATCAGTTCATGCACATGAGAACCCGCCGGGGTGATGGAGTAGTAAATCCACACCCAGTTTCGCCGGTCTTGAATAAGGCCGGCGTTTTTCAGAAATGCCAAATGCCGGGAAATCTTTGAATTCCCGTACCCAGTGACCTGCTCGATCTGACAGTTACAAACCTCCCCACTCTGAGCCAACAGATTGAGAATGCGAATCCTGGGCGTCTCCGACAACGCACGGAACAACAACGCAGTAGGTTCCAAAGCTTTTTCGGGCGCATCTATGGTGATGGTTTGAGGCATTATTTCTTTATTTCTGCATTAACAGAAATAATTAGCCTAAAAATGTCAAGAACACTTGCAAGAAATCAATGTTAGAGGACCTCTAGTCCCACGTTTCGGGGAATTTCATAAAGCTGGAGACTTGATGACAATCATCTTCTCCTGCGTCAAATCCTCCATCGTAAAGGGAATTCCTCCAATTCCGAGGCCTGATGTCTTCCGGCCGGCAAAGGGCATCCAATCTACACGGAAAGCGGTGTGATCGTTTATCATGACGGCTGATGCACTCAATTTTTTGGCGGCCCTCATGGCTCGGTCTATATCCTGAGTGAATACCGAAGCCTGAAAAGCAACGGGCAACGCATTTGCCTGCTCGATGGCCTCATTCATCTCAGAGTAACTTGTAAGCGAGACAACCGGTCCGAATATTTCCATTTGTGAAACTCTGGTATTTGCTGGCGCATTCCGCAGCAGCGTAGGTTCGAAACAAGTCTCTGAGATCCGATTGCCACCCAGAATTACCCTCGTGCCCATCGATTTTGCTTCATTCACCCATTCCTCTACTCTGTCCGCCTCCCGAGGCAGAATCAGGGGTCCGACATCTGTTTCCGGCAAAGATGGGTCTCCCGATACTAGAGTCTCGATGTGCTCTTTAAGTTGTTGCTCAAGCTCATCCACGATTGATGTATGAGCGAACACCCGCTGAACGGAGACACATACTTGTCCCGCGTGATAATAACCGCCTTTAACGAGGCTTGGGATCATACTATCAAGGTTGGCGTCCGGTTCTACAATAACCGGTGCCGCCCCTCCGTGCTCCAATGCACAGCGGGTGCCCGGAGCCAGCTTGGATCGCAAGTACCACCCTACCTGGCTGGAACCTATAAAACTAAAAAATGCCACTCTCGAATCCGTCACCAGAATCTCGCTATCCTCATTGGAAAGCAAAAGAATCTGGCACCATTCTTCCGGCAAACCGCACTCATACAGTAAATCTACAAAATGAATACAGCTCAGCGGTGTCATAGCGGCCGGTTTAATGATTACAGGACAACCAACTGCAACCGCTGGAACGACCTGATGAATAATAAGATTTAGAGGATGATTAAAGGCACTGATCGCCACTACCACTCCAATGGGCTCACGGATGGTAAAGGCCAATCGTTGGGAAGATGCAGGATTCAGTCCCATAGGCACAGTTTTTCCATCCTCACTGTGCAATACTTCCACTGCATTTCGAATGCCTTGCACGGCGCGGGCAGCTTCGACTTCAGCATCCTTCAAAGGTTTGCCTCCCTCTTTGGCGATGGTCATGGCAAAGCTGTCTTTTCGTTCGTCCAGCAAAGCCGCTGCCTTCTCGAGAATTTCCACACGTTCCCATACCGGCAGTGGGCTCCCAGAAGCCAATCTTGAGGCATCGGATAAACAACGCTCAACGTCCGCGGCCGAATTGGTAACAAGAGTTTCCAGCTCCGACAAATCGAAGGGAGAAACAACGGTGAGCTTGTGGTCAGCCATGGCGATTAGAGTAAACAGGTTTTCTGTTCCAACTCGTCTAACAACACACGCTCATTCTCACTGTAATCGACAGGTAATTCAATGACGGTTAGGCCGGAGGAATCTAGGGCTTCCTTCAAAGTTGGTAAGAATTCATTCGTATCTGATATTCGTAAACCACGAGCACCATAGGATTCAGCATACTTTACGAAGTCGGGATTTCCATAATCTAATCCCCAATTCTCAAAGCCCATACTTGCCTGTTTCCACTTAATCATGCCATAGGCGTTATCTCGAAGAATGAGGACCACCAAATCCAACTTAAGCCGTACGGCCGTTTCGAGCTCTTGAGAATTCATCATGAATCCGCCATCCCCACACACCGATAAAACTTTTTTGTCAGGACGTACAATTTTTGCTCCCATAGCCGACGGCAATCCGGCCCCCATGGTAGCCAATGCGTTATCCAGCAAAAGAGTATTGGGATCGTGAGTAGTATAATTTCTAGCAAACCAGACTTTGTAGATTCCGTTATCGAGGGTCACAATTCCATCACTCGGCATAGCTTTGCGAACGTCGGCCACAATCCGCTGAGGAATCACAGGAAAAGAGTTCACCTCGTCCTTGCTATGTATATGCTCATTAATGGATTCTCTAACGCGTTCGTAATAGGAAAAATCCCAATGTGAACTCGCTTCCAATTCTTCAGTCAGCATCTCCACCGATGTGGCAATATCGCCAACAACTTCCAACTGCGGGAAGTAGACTTCATCAACTTTTGCGGTCAAGAAATTCATGTGTATGACTTCCTTCCCGCCCTTTTCCATGAAGAAAGGTGGTTTCTCGATCACGTCGTGCCCGATATTCAGGATGAGGTCGGCTCTGTCTATGGCACAGTGCAGGTAGTCTTTGGCAGACAGCGCAGCGGTACCTAGAAACTTAGATCGCCGTTCGTCCGATACCCCCATACCCATCTGAGTGTCAAAAAAGTAGAGACCTGTTTTATCGAGGAAGGGCGCCATTGCACGGCAAGTTCGGTTCCGGTTTGCCGCAGCCCCAATAAGAACCAAAGGCATGGTCGCGGAAGAAATTTTCTTAGCTGCCTCTTGAATAGTAATTCTGGAAGCCGTTGGGCGCCGGCTTTCGCTCGGAGTAAAAAGGTGCGCCTCCACATCTTCGCGAGCAATATCTTCTGGTAATTCCAGGTAGACAGCACCCGGCCGTTCTTCCTCAGAAACGCGGATAGCCTCTCGGACAAGACTGGGTATAGTTCCTCCATTCACGATCTGTCTGGCCATCTTGGTAAGCGGTCGCATCATTTCCACGATATCGACAATCTGGAACTGCCCCTGTTTGCTTTTCTTAATGGGCTTCTGCCCACTGATCATCAGGATCGGCATGCCTCCCAACTGTGCGTAGGCAGCTGCAGTTACAAAGTTGGTCGCGCCGGGTCCCAAGGTTGATAAACACACGCCTGTTTTCCCGGTTAAGCGCCCATAAGTTGCGGCCATAAAACCAGCCGCCTGCTCATGCCGGGTTAAAATGAGCTTAATGGATTCAGAGTCTTTAAGGGAGTTAAGAAAATCGAGATTCTCCTCTCCCGGGACACCAAATATGTACTCCACCCCTTCGTTTTCGAGGGCGCGAATGAATAGATCAGAAGCTTTCATGAGCTGTATTGAG
>JAPUIL010000511.1 GCA_027297085.1 Verrucomicrobiota bacterium
ACCTATGCTGCCAAAGCCAGCCAGCACGCCTTGACCATGGCTGGTATCGATGTCTCTGAAATAGATGGTATCATCATGGCGACTATTATTCCGGATCAACCGGTACCCAGTTCGGCAAGCGCTTTGGCCAAACACCTGGGAGTACCCGGAGCTCTGGCTTTTGATCTCAACGCCGCCTGCTCAGGTTGGTTATATGCTTTGGAAACTGGCCGGGCGTTTATACGTGCTGGCACGGCAAAAAAGCTCTTGGTGGTAACCGCTGAGCTGTTGTCCCGCATTACCAATTTTGAAGATTACAGTACGGCCTTCCTCTTTGGCGATGGTGCCGGGGCAGCTGTTTTGACTGACACGCAAGACGGGCACCAGCTGCATCGTTTGCAACTTAGTGGAAATGCAGACCAGTATGAGGCCATTCAACGGGCTGGGGGAGGCGCTAAGAACCCGATCGCTAAACCTGGCTGTGACTTGTCGGATTTTTATCTCACCATTAATGGGACAGCGGTATTTAAATATGCCGTGGTAGCCTTTGCGGACATCATCAAAGAAACCCTCAAGCGGGAGAATCTAACCCTTGATGACGTCGACTGGGTGGTTCCTCACCAGGCCAACGAGAGGATTCTCAAGGCTGTGAGTAAGCGAGTAGGATTACCTTATGAACGTTTTGTGGTCACCATCGGTAAATACGCAAATACTTCAGCCGCCTCGGTGTCGATGGCACTTGGTTGGGCAGCGGAAGAAGGTATTTTTGAACCGGGAGATAAGATTATCTTCTGTTCCGTTGGTGCGGGGCTGACCTATGCGAGTGGCTTGCTTGAATGGTAAGTTCATTAAGGGGATCATTTAGTTCATCAAAAGAGTATTAAAATTGGTGATTCGAGGGCCCATCCCTCGCTTGGCCCGATGGTACGAGTATGCTGCCCGGTTCACAGTTCTCTCTCTATGGATGTACTACTCAAAGTCCTCATTGAAACCCTTGTAATCACCTTGTTTTTGTGGATAGGAAAATCCGTAATGAAGGCGGAGGTTCCTTTTAAATCTTTGGCGATTACTGCCTTGGCGGGATCTCTGGCCAGTCAGGTTCCATTCCTGGGAACCTACCTTTCATTCGCAGTCGTGCTTTTCTTTCTTTGGAAAATGGCCCGGGTGGACGTGGTTCCCGATGGAGTATTGATTTTGATAATTGGAAAGGGTGCCGGTTTGATCATGATGGTTTATGTGGTCGCCCTGATGATGGATCACGTAGAAACTGATAAACTGGATTCTTTCAGCAACATCCCCATCTACGTAGACGAGGAGGGTACCCGCTATTTCGCTACAGGGGAAGAGGTGTTTTACGTCGATGAAAACAACCAGAAGGTCTTTGTGGATGCTGATGTGATACTGGGAATCTCTGAGATAATGGAGGTCGCGGAGGGAGAAAAAACCAGCAGTGACTCGTCCGAAGACAGCTCTTTAACCGAAGGAGGCGAACTTCAACAATCTGAGGACTTGGTTGCCAACGAAGCTTCCGAAATCGAAAGCAGTAGTCAGATCGGTGAATTTTCGAATCCAATTCTGTCGGACTCAGTTATTCGCGGTGAACCTTTGCCATTTGAAGTCTTTGTGCCTCGAGGCTGGATGATCGGCCGCAGTGAGGGAGACCTGGCCATTCGCTATGAAGATCATACCTACCTTAATTGCTCTTCGCGACAACAAGGCTCGGACAACAATACCTATCTCCGTGAAGAAGTGAACCGAGTGTTGTCTCAGTATTCAGGATACGAAGTTGCCAGGCAGGAAATCATAACGATGGATGGTAAGCGATGGGCCAGGATTCAGTTTATAAATGATCCGGGAGATCAGGTCCTACTGCTGACTCATGCAAATCAATTTGGTTGTTATTCGATCGAACTCAATGGATCCTTCCGGCAGTTATCAGCGATGAAAGATATTCTGAATCGCATGATGTTGAGTTTCAATTTTCCTCCGTCCACCCACTTTGTTGCTCAACTCGACGGGGTAGAATAGGTCCCGTTTGGACTATCCCATTACTCGGGATACTAATGCCAAAGCAGCAACCACTGCTGTCTCTGACCGAAGCACATAGGGCCCCAATGAAACGGGTTGAACATCGTGGTCACGCAGCATCTGATATTCGGTGGTTGAGAAATCGCCCTCAGGTCCGATGAAGAGCGTACAAGTGTTTGTTGGAGATATTTCTTTCCATGGTTTGGTGAATTCCTCCAAGCTTGCCACCAAAGCGGATTCGAAA
Source organism: Verrucomicrobiota bacterium (assembly GCA_027297085.1). GTDB lineage: Bacteria > Verrucomicrobiota > Verrucomicrobiia > Opitutales > UBA2995 > UBA2995. The sequence goes on from JAPUIL010000511.1 coordinate 2,252, forward strand.
CGTGTATCACTCAAATACTCCCGTAATGAAGCCGGTTCTCTTATTTCTGGTAGCCATGGATTGCCACTTTGCTTGCAAGCTTCGATGATTTGAGTGTTCCATTTATTCAGCTTTGAAGTAGTTTCTTTTAACTGAACTTGCGTATAATCTGTGAGGATTGGTTGAAACCGTGACACACCTAACTCGGTAGCCTGACGCAAGATAGTATCGAAGGTTTTGCCTTTTATGAGGGCGATCGCCAGCGTTATTTGGCGAACCGGTTTTTCGTAGGTCTTTACCTTTTGTTTTACCAGAGATGCATTTTTGCGATCGGTTGTTTCCAGAACCGTATCCCATTCAACTCCCGCACCGTTAAATAGCACCACAGCATCTCCCTGCCGTGCCCGATTCGTGCTCACCAAGTGGTGGGACTCGAATGGTGTAAGGGTAACTCGATCCGATTCGGAATCTAAATTGGGAGCAAAACACCTGAAACCTGCCATTTACTGATGATGCTACAATTTCAGGAAAAATGTCCAGATCGGCTCCGGGGCATTTTCTGTCTTCGGGCTTGGAACCCATGGTACGCAAAGAAGCTCCGCTTTCACGGAGCCTCCCTTGCTTAACAAACTACAAACTTGACTGAAACTATGAACTTTACTCTAAAATTGCTCTTAGCTTTGTTGATTAAGACGATGGTTCGCTCCATATCGTTCAAAGTTTTCCTGAAAATTTTGGGCAAATTTTCTGATAATCTCTAAGTAATTGAATTACAACGCATTAGGGCTCATGCCTTTAATGGATTTATTTATAGGAAATCGAATACGCCAGCGATCTTGAGAATTTCCGGAGGAAAATCCCGTGGAATAACGCTTCGTTGTCCCCGGGGTCAGAAAACCAGACCCGCTGCGGATGCTGTGCGCGAAGCCTTGTTTTCTTCCTTAGGGTCTCGGGTCGAAGCGTGTCGATTTGTCGATCTGTTTGCCGGGACGGGTGCCTACGGATTGGAGGCCTGGAGCCGAGGAGCTGCGGGCGGAACTTTTGTAGAATACGATTTTGAGTCTGTCCGGTGTATCAAAGAGAATATGTCACAGGTAGCCAAAAGTGCCAATCTGGATGATAGTGCCCTTGAGTTAGTGCGATCGGACGTGTTCCGATGGCAAGCGTTTGAAGAACACGCCTATGATATAGTGTTCGCTGATCCACCGTATGCCTCCTTCCCCCAAGTTGCTCCAGACCTTTTTAATTTAGGAAACAGGCTTTTGAAAAAAGATGGCATGCTGGTGGTTGAGAAACCTGCAGATTTGGAATTGGACCCAGTAGGATGGATTCTGGTAAATCGACTTGGCAAAAAAAGAGGAAGCGGGCCCTCGGTCGCCTTATGGATGCGAGAGTCCTTCGGAGATCTGGATTCGCAAGATTGAGATTGCAGCGATACAGGCAGTTTCTGTTCGTAGAATACGGCTACCCAAATCTACTAAGGAAAAGCCTGCGTCTCGAAGTGCATGACGTTCCATTGAACTCCAACCGCGTTCTCCTCCCACGGCCAGAGTTACTGGTAAAGTAGGCGTTTTCCTTCTGCCCAACGTTTCTGTTGATTCATAATTATCCAGGGCAAGAGAAGTTCCCTGGCGCTGTCTTTTTGCCAGCACATTTTGAAGAGACGCATCCAAGCCGAGTTCCGGCACCTGAGTGCAAAAGGCTTGTTCGGCTCCACGGATGAGTAAACGCTCTGCCTCCCCGGTAGACCATAGCCGGCTATCCCGGTAGGAGGGCTCACATTTTTCAGTATAAAAAAATGTGATACTTCTTACTCCCAATGATGTACATTCTTGCAGAACCCGTCTGCAAGTCTGAGGACGGCAAAAGCTAACCCAAAGATCGATTGGGTATAACGAAAGGATCTCCATGTCCCATATAAACGACAGATTTAGTGAGTCGCTGTTTACACTTATCAGGGTTGCTTTTCCCCTCGGTCCATTGAATTGGCCAACATCGAAAGTTTGGCCGGGTTCTGTATTTAAAACAGAAAGGATATGCTCTGCCCGCGGATCTTCTCTTGAAAGTGGCCGCTTAAGGTCTTCAAGACTGAAAAGGATGAGATTCAATGGCAAAAGGACTCAAGCTAATCCTTTGAATTCATAGCCCGCGTCTTTAATGGCGTTGCTCAACACTTGTGAATTAAGATTTTCTCCCTCTACCCAGGCCAAATTCTGGGCGGCATCTGCTCGTGCGGCCGAAACTCCGGGAATCTTTTTTAACGCCTGCTCCACATGATTTGCGCAGTGGCTGCAAGTCATGCCTTCTACTCTTAGAGTGGACATTTCTTCCATGGGCTTGGATTTGTTGTGTGTTTGAAAGAGTGGATAAACGTACGCCCAGATTACCATGACTAGCAAGCTGATCCCTGAGATAATCTGTAACAGAGAGTGGCCAGTTGATTGATGAATATGAGCGGCCGTTTCTGCGATCACAGCTCCTCCATAGACATCGAGCAACCATCCGCTGGTCCAGGATATGACGACAATAGATACCAGGTAGATGGCGATGGTTCGGCGACCAAGGATTTTTAGCAGAGTTGTGATGGTGGCAACATTGGTTGCCGGTCCCGCTATCAAAAAAACCAGGGCAGCGCCTGGGCTTACACCAGCTGTCAACAAGGCAAATGCTATGGGAATTGACCCGGTTGAGCATACGTAAAGAGGAATGGCTACCATGGTCACTGCCAGGTAAGTGAGCCAGGGATTACTTAAATAGGATTCTCCCCAATTTTCCGGGAGTAAGGTACCAAGCAGGCCGGCCAGCAAGATTCCGAGAACCAGCGTTTTACCGATGTCTTGTGGAAGCGTGAAAAATCCGTATCGAAGGGTTTCTGTCAGTTTTTCGATCGGGCTTTGGTCACTGCGGGTATTTATTTCCGGATTGCTTGTCTGTTCCGGATGCGGACCTTTCTCAAATAGATCAACCAGAATGCCCGCGATGATTCCGGATATCAAAGCGACCAGAACTCGAATACCCGCGAAAAGAGGTCCGATGAGGCCAGCGGTAGCGAGAATTGAATCCACGCCTGTCTGAGGAGTAGAAGTCAAGAATGAGGTGGTAGCGCCTTTGCTTGCGCCCCGTTGATAAAGTGAAGAGGTGACAGGAATGACCCCGCAAGAACAGAGAGGTAGCGGTACTCCCAACAACGATGCTTTGACTACAGAGCCCAGGGTGCGTTTTCCTAACCAACGCTCAATCAGGTCTTGCTTGATAACGACGGAAAGTAATCCGGCGAGAAGGAAGCCGAGCAAAAGAAAAGGAGCCATTTCCATTAAAATGGTCCAGGTCTCACTGCCCAATTCTGTCAGCCAATCCTTCATCGTTATTATCGGCTGAGCTTGAACATGATGTCGGTCAGTTCCTGGTAGTGCTCCTCTCCGTTTCCTTTCTTGATAGAATCGGTCACACAGGTTTCCAGGTGGTTGCGTACAATTTCTTTGGATACACCCCTTAGTGCTTCCTGAATCGCGGCAATTTGCGTGAGAATTTCCAGGCAATAACGTTCATCTTCCACCAGCTTGGCAATACCGCCGACTTGGCCCCGAATAATTTTGAGACGTCGCTGTGCTTTGTATTTGTACTCCGGTAATAACATATCCGTCTAAAATACCCCCCGGGGGTATCTTGTCAAGCACCGCAGGTCGAACTTTTTAACGGTTCCGATTCGATTTCCACTGAACACCTTTTGACTGCTTTCTGTCCACGCTACAATTGTATTTTCAGGGGCATAAAAAAACCTCCGAACCTTGACGGAGGTTTTGAATAAAGTGGTGCGGGTGGACGGAATCGGACCGACGTAGCCAGCTTGGAAGGCTGGAGTTCTACCACTGAACTACACCCGCAGAAAAGTCGGCTATTTCGTGGTAGAAAGTCTTATTGATCAAGCACTTTTTTATTTTTTTTAGGCAGAATTTCGAGTGAAATTTTACACTTCTTTAACCATGTTCTTCATTGCTTAAGCCCCTACAGTTCACAAGGTTATAAACACCATGCCTATCATATCATCGTCTGCTAATCTCGGATCGAAATCCACTTCTCGTAAGCGAAAGAAGAAAGTCGGGTTCGGGGAATCTCAACGATTGGCCAAACAACGGTCGTACGAAAAACGTGCACCCAAGCACAAAGTCAAACTGACTGATCTCACGATCTTCACCCAGCAGTTAGGTTCCATGTTGGACGCCGGTCTCCCCTTGGTTTCCTCTCTGGACGCTCTTCAGGAACAAACAGAAGACAATGTCTTCAGAATAATCATTCGCGAAGTTAAAAACGACATAGCGAGTGGTAGTTCCTTCTCCGATTCTGTTAAAAAGTTTCCGCGCGCTTTCAACAACCTCTTTACCTCCATGGTTGAAGCGGGAGAGGCGAGTGGACAGCTTTCAGAAATCCTCGCGAAAGTTTCAGTATATTTCGAGGACTCCGTGAAATTGATCAAGAAGGTCAAGAGTGCCTTGATGTATCCCGTGGCGGTAATCCTGTTGGCAGTCGCCCTGGTGAACGTGCTGTTGATCTTTGTTATCCCGACCTTTAAGGAAATGTTCGACGACATGGGTGCCGACCTGCCTATGCCGACGCAGATGTTGATTGATGTCTCTGACTGGTTAAAGGGGAACATCCTATTTGTTATTATAGGATCCATTATTTTCTGGAAGCTTACGAGTAAGTTCCTTTCAACCCCGCGGGGCCGAGTCATTAAAGACAAAGTCCTCTTCCGTATGCCGATTGTTGGCGCATTGAGCCAGAAGATTGCCGTTTCTCGTTTTTGTCGTACCTTTGCCATCCTTCTACGAAGCGGGGTGCCCATTCTGAAGGCTCTGGACATTGTATCCCGTGCCAGTGGCAACACTTACATTGAATCGGCTTGTAAAGACATCAGCCGGGTAATTAATCAAGGTGGCCAAATTTCTGAAGTGCTGGAAGTAAGGCCCTATTTTCCGCCCATGGTTAAGCACATGACGAAGGCTGGTGAGCAAACCGGAAAGATGGACGCCATGTTCAACAAAATTTCGGATTTCTATGATTCAGAGATCGAATCGACTGTAGCTGGACTCACATCTCTAATGGAACCTATCCTCATTTGTTTTCTTGGTATCGTTATTGGTGGAATTGTGATGGCTATGTTCTTGCCAATTTTCAATATGGCCAATGTTGTCGGAGGCTAACCAAAAGAAAGCAGTGACCATATAAAGATTTCTCAATTCTTGTTTCATCCTAACAATTCCTATCGATTTAAGTATGTCATCGGTCCTAATAGTAGATGACCAAAAAGAACTGCACGACATCTTGAAAGTGGTGGTTCAACCACTGGGTTGCACCGCTGAGTTCGCCTTTGACGGACAGGAGGCGCTGGATCTTTTCAAGAATAACTCCTTCGACGTGGTTCTCTCAGATATCTCCATGACGCCCATGGACGGTATCACTTTGTTGAATGAAATTAAAGATATCGATCCGAATGCCATCGTCATTCTTATGACCGGTTATGGCAGCATGGAGACGGCTGTCCGTGCGTTGAAAAGCGGAGCCTTCGATTATATTCAGAAACCTTTGAAGATTAAGGAATTTGTTGCCGCACTCAAAAGAGGTCTCGATGCAAAATCGCGAGGCATGGTTGCTCGTCCGATTGCCATGTCTACTCAGCGGACGATCCCTCCCTTTCAAGCTTCAGAAAATTGCTACGCTCTAATTGGAAAGAACAAGCATATTGTCAAAGCGCAGCAACAAGTGGATCGATTGGTAAAAGTTAGCACACCGGTCCTGATTCAAGGTCCTGGCGGCGTCGGCAAAAAAATGGTGGCTCTAACTATCCATCACTCCAGCGGTTTTAGTGAAGGTAAATTAGTCGGACTGGATTGCTCTATCGCAAACCAGGATGATCTGAAAAAGCAGCTACTTGGCCAAGACGGTTTGAGTGGACCTCTTCTTGATCGCGCTTCAGGCGGGTCTCTCTATTTGCAATCTGTCGAAAGTTTAGACCAAAAACTCCAGTCCTCTTTTGCCAAGCTACTTAAGGCCGTAGGCCATGAATTTCGTTTGATCTGTTCCTCAGAAGCAGACTTGGAAGAAAAAATGGACGACGGCGAATTTTCTCATGAGTTATTCTATCGCATCGCCCTCTCGGTCATTCAATTGCCCGCACTCGAAAAGCGTGAGGACGACTTGGAGGACATTGTCCGAACCATCATGGACAATTCCTCAAACTTTAAATTCGATAGCCGGAAAATAGAGTTGTCCGAAGAAGCAACCAGCTACCTGAAGGAGCAAAGTTGGGGCAAAAATCTGGAGCAGCTGGTGCAGAAAGTCACCAATGCGGTTACGAACACCGAGGACCGGATTATCACTCCCGAATTGCTTGAGGGTTAATCCCGGACAGGCAATCGATAAATCTTCCGCTTTTTACTTTTCAACTTAGAAGGTATTCTCCAAGTTAGTGCGAATTTTACGATCGCTCCTGATCGTACCGCGCCCGAGTTCGCCACTATATGCCCAAACGTACCGATTTAGAATCCATCCTTATTATCGGATCTGGCCCCATTGTCATCGGCCAAGGTTGTGAATTCGATTACAGTGGAACCCAAGCCTGTAAAGCGCTCCGGGAGGAGGGATACCGCGTAATTCTGGTCAATAGTAATCCGGCCACGATCATGACCGATCCCGAATTCGCTGATGTGACTTACATAGAGCCGCTTACAGTAGAAATAGTCGGAATGATTATCGAGCGTGAACGACCCAATGCTTTGCTTCCAACCCTCGGTGGCCAAACTGCATTGAATCTCGCACTCGACCTCGACGAGGCCGGCATTCTGGATAAATACGAAGTCGAAATGATCGGAGCTCAGCCTGAGGCCATCAAGAAGGGTGAGGATCGATTGCTCTTCAAGAATGCGATGATGAAAATAGGCCTGGATGTGGCCAAATCAGAGGTGGTCTACTCACTCGAGGAGGCACGGGAGGCGTTAAAGAATATTGGAGTCTTTCCTCTTATTATTCGTCCCGGGTTTACTTTGGGGGGTGCAGGTGGGGGCATTGCCTACAATAAACAAGAGTTTGATAGCATTGTGGCCAACGGGTTGGAACTCTCTCCCGTTACCGAGGTGCTGATTGAGGAATGTCTCTTGGGGTGGAAGGAATTTGAGATGGAGGTCATGCGGGACCACAAGGACCAATGCGTTATTGTATGCTCTATTGAAAACCTCGACCCCATGGGGGTCCATACGGGTGACTCCATAACCATAGCACCAGCGATGACACTGACTGATAAAGAATATCAGCTTATGAGGGATGCTTCATTTGCCTGTATTCGTGAGATTGGAGTCGAGACCGGGGGCAGCAACATTCAGTTTGCTGTCAATCCCGAGGATGGCCGCTTGGTGATCATTGAAATGAATCCACGCGTCTCAAGGAGTTCTGCGTTGGCTTCAAAGGCCACAGGATTTCCCATCGCCAAATTTGCCGCTAAATTGGCCGTCGGTTATAGTCTGGATGAAATCCAGAACGATATTACACGGGAAACACCTGCAAGCTTTGAGCCCACCATCGATTATGTGGTGACCAAGGTGCCTCGCTTTACATTCGAGAAGTTTGAAGGCGCCGATACCACACTGACTTCTTCAATGAAATCTGTAGGTGAGGTTATGGCAATCGGGCGAACTTTTAAGGAGTCCTTGCAGAAAGCCCTTCGGTCACTTGAAATTGGCGCCCGCGGATTGGGAGGTGGTGGCAAACTAGGCGACCAACCCAAGTTTGATAAGGCCGATATTCGCAAGTACCTGTCTATCCCTAAAGCTGAACGCATTTTTTATCTGCGCTATGCCTTGCTGGCAGGATTTACCCAGGAGGAGATTTTTGAACTCACCGCTATCGATCCATGGTTCCTCAGTCAAATCGCCGGAATCGTTGAGATGGAAAAAGAACTCTCTGCCTATACTTTGGAAACCATTGATGACGACTTGCTCGAAGACTCAAAGAAAGCCGGATTTTCCGATGCACAACTGAGCCATTTGCTTGGTGCACCGCGCGAGGACATCAAGTCACATCGAGAATCGATTGGTTTGTTCACCAAATTTCGCCTCGTTGATACTTGTGCGGCAGAGTTTGAAGCCTTTACCCCGTATTATTATTCCTCATACGGCGATGAAAACGAGGTAATCGCTTCCGATAAGCCTAAAATTATGATCCTTGGCGGCGGTCCCAACCGCATTGGCCAGGGAATCGAGTTCGACTACTGCTGTGTCCATGCTTCCTATGCATTACAAGAAGCGGGATTTGAAACCGTCATGGTCAATTCCAACCCGGAAACGGTTTCCACGGATTACGATACCTCCGACCGGTTATACTTTGAACCCCTTACCTTGGAGGATGTCCTGGAAGTTTATCACCAGGAAGGATGCCGAGGCGCTATTGTGCAGTTCGGAGGTCAGACACCTCTCAATCTTGCAACCGAACTAAAGGCCAACGGAGTCAATATCATCGGAACGAGTCCGGAGAGTATTGAAGCGGCGGAAGACCGCCAACTGTTTGCGGGAATTTTGGATCGCTTAGGATTGAAACAGCCCGCCAACCGCATTGCCATGAACGCTGAGGAAGCTTATAAAATGGCGGAAGAAGTCGGATTTCCCATTTTGCTTCGACCCTCATTCGTCCTGGGCGGGCGGGGTATGTTCGTTGTTTCCTCCATCGCTGAGATGGAGAAAGTGGTTAAAGACACCTTTGAGGTAGTGCCTGATAAACCGGTGCTGATCGACCAGTTTCTGCAAGACGCCATCGAGGTGGATGTAGACTGTATTTCCGATGGAGAAACTATCCTGGTTGGCGGTATCTTGGAGCACATTGAGTTTGCCGGAGTTCACAGCGGCGATGCGGCAATGGTCATGCCGCCACACACCCTGTCCGACGATATGATCCAGCAGGTTAGGGAGGCTACTTATGCCCTGGCCAAAGAGCTTAAAGTGGGTGGATTGATGAACGTTCAGTACGTGATCAAAGACGACGAACTTTATATCATCGAGGTAAATCCACGTGCATCACGTACCGTGCCATTCGTGTCCAAGGCAATAGGTGTTCCGCTGGCAAAGTTGGCGGCGCGTGTCATGGCCGGCGCCAAACTAAAGGACTTAGGCTTTACCGAAGAGGTCACGCCTAAACACTGGTGCATTAAAGAATCGGTGTTTCCCTTCAATCGCTTCCCAGGCTCTAAAATAGCTCTGACTCCCGAAATGCGCAGCACCGGCGAAGTTATGGGAATGGACGTGGACTTCGGGATTGCCTTTGCCAAAACGCAGATGGCTGTGCAACCACCTCTTCCGACATCTGGAAACGTGTTTATCAGCGTTAAGAAAGAGGATAAGGACAAGGTGGTCGATATTGCACGCCGCCTCACCAGTTTAGGCTTTAATATTTATTCCACATCCGGAACTGCCCGCACGCTGAAGGAAAATAACGTGGCGGTTAACAAGCTATTCAAGATCGATGAAGGTCGTCCCAACGTGGTCGATATGATCAAAAACGGCGAGATGCACCTCATTATCAACACGCCTTCGATTGGTATGATTCCCCGCCGTGATGAAAATATCATTCGCACCGAAGCTATCGGTATGAGCGTGTGTATCGTTACTACAATTTCCGCTGCGCAAACCTCCGTCCAGGCAATCGAAGCTTTGGAAAATAAAAAACTCGGAGTAAAGTCGCTTCAGGAATACTATAAGGAAACCACATAGTTGCATCATGAGTGCTTCTCAGAACACGATTACTGCATTGTTATCGGGCACCGATCAGCCGGGGTTGGTTGCCAAAATGTCTGGTTGGATATTCGAGCGTGGTGGAAATATCATTCACGCAGACCAGCATCGTGATATGGAGGCGGAAATTTTCTTCCAAAGGATCGAATGGACACCGGCCGAGCCTCAGGATGACTTTCAGGCTGAGGTGGATGCTTTTCAGGAGTTTACTTCCGGACTCAACATGAAGGTGGATTGCAAACTCTCCTCAAAGAAGAGTCGCGTTGCTGTTTTTGTTTCCCGTTACGACCACTGCCTTCATGAGCTCATTCTCGGACAACGTTCCGGGGAGTTGTCCTGTGAGATTGATTGCGTGATCTCAAACCACCCCGATATGGCCGAGGCGGCAGAGCAGTATGGAGTCCCTTTTATTCATGTATCTGTTACTCCTGATACAAAAAATCAGGCTGAAAAACAACAGTTGGAAATTCTGAAGGATCGCAACATCGATGTCGTGGTCATGGCGCGTTATATGCAGATATTGAGCCCGGAATTTCTCCAAGCATTTGGCAAACCGGTTATCAACATTCACCACTCATTCCTTCCCGCTTTTGCAGGTGGTAAACCTTACCATCAAGCGCATCAGCGGGGAGTGAAGCTAATCGGTGCTACTGCACATTATGCTACCGCGGTTTTGGACGATGGTCCGATCATTCAGCAAGATGTGGAGCGAGTCTCTCATCGGCACACGGTTGAGGATCTTGTGGTCCGCGGCCGCATGTTGGAGAGACGCGTATTGGCACAAGCTCTTCGCTGGCACCTAGAAAACAGGGTACTAGTATACGGGCGAAAGACTGTCGTCTTTGATTAACATTCACGGCTGGTCTGGGGTGGTCTGGTACAACCTGTTATGAGATTGACTAAACCCGCTTTTGCCTAAATGTCAGGCGGTTTCAAATTTTCCATGGCCGAGAAACGCAAAGAGCAACCCCAACCCGGAAACAAGCAGGATACTTATCAAAAATTAGATGAAGCGTATGCGGAATCCAATTTAGAGGATCAGCTTATTGTATACTGGAATCGCCACAAGAATCAGGTCCTGATTGGCTTGCTAGTGGCAGTGGTCCTCGTTTTAGGTATTCAACTTTCCAAATGGTGGAGTCAGAAATCAGTCACCGACCGTGGAGAAGCCTATGCGGCTGCCACTGACGACTCGCAAAAAGAAGCATTTGCCGATAATAATTCCAGCAGTGAGCTCGGCGGGGTCGCCTATCTTGAGCTGGCGGATAAAGCCTACTCAGACGGTAATTTCGTTAACGCAATTTCGCTATATGAAAAGGCATTCAAAGCCTTTGATCTGGTTACCTTCAAGCAGAGGTCTCATTTGGGCTTAGCTCTTTCTCGGTTGCAAAGTGGAAACGCTACAGTAGCAATAAAAGACTTGGAGTCCATCTCTGCTAAGGTGGATTATCCTGAGGTGGCCCGAGCCGAAGCACTTTTTCATCTGTCTATACTCGATTGGGAGAACGGTTCTTTTGAAAGTATGCTGCAACGTCACGAACAGATCGAAGAATTTTCTAATGCGGGTAACTGGCCAAGAAAAGTATTTGAGCTGCAGAATTCAGTCCCTGAATTAAAGATGCTGGTACTGGCCAAAGCGACCGACGGTTTGTCTGTGGAGAATTTACAGGTTATCCCTGCCAACTAACCTGATGAGAAATTCGGGTTAATCCTCGGATCTGGCCTCCAGATCTCCTCCCAGGTAATCGATCAGGGAATTGGCTGATTCGACTGTAGCCAGCATGGCATTATTCAATCGATTTCGCATCACGAAGAAAAATATCATTGATGGAATGCCGATCACCAAACCGGTGGCTGTAGTGATTAACGCCTCACCAATATTTCCGGCAAACAATTCGGGTCGTCCCATGCCGCTGGTCGAGATTGATTGAAACGCACCAATCATGCCACTCACCGTACCCAGCAAACCAATCATGGGAGCGACGGCCGCGATTACATTCAAATAATTGATCCACTGACTGATGGAGTTTTCCTCTCCTTCTAACGCTTCGACTAGGGTGGCTTCCACTTTGTTCCGATTGCGATCTGAGAATGGAACATTTGCCCGGCTCAAACTTTTCGACATCACTCGAGAAAGCATGGTCGGTAGTTGAGACAAACGCCTAACAGCCTCTTCGATTTTTCCTGCTGCAAGTGATTGTTCTACTAGCTCTAAACCTGTACCGGGTACAAACCTGGATTTCACCGTTTCGCGCCAGCAATGAAGGAAAAGAAATAGCATCGTCAAAGAACAAAGCCCCAGGGGGTACATCGCCCAACCACCCTGGCGGATCATTCCCCAGAGGCTTAAGGATTCGCCGGCAGCCTCCGGGTCGGCCTGAGCCAAAACAAGTGATGGTAAAATCAGAAAAATTGAGATTGCGTATGGAAGACGATTCATGGAGCCGGGCTTGGTTCTTTCTTTGTTGTTAATTTTCTTACCGTCTCAAGCGGCAAATTTAAATCTTTTTTCGGTTCACCTTCTTCAATTGTTACAGGGTCGTCTTCTTGAGATTCCTCCTCAGAGCCAATCTGCGTAAGAGAATGGGCCACCAACTGCAGTTTAATTTCCGGATATTTATCATCCGGCCAAGTGTATCCACGATTCTGATATTGTTTGTACAGACGTTGTGCTTGCTCGGGCATCTCCTCGATCCACGAAGCTATGGCTACCTGGAAACATTCTTTTAAATACGCTTTCGGATACTGGCTGCTGAAAGTGATTGGCTGAAGGCTGACCCAGCGGGCTTTTTCCAGTTCACCCCGGGCGAGATGAACTTCGCTCAGAATCCACCATCCGAGCGCCGATTCGTCAAAAGGTTCATGGATTTCACACCAGCGCTTTGCCAATACCTCTGTTTCATCCCAGCGTTCCATTCCAAAGAAGGCCATTAGTAGAAGCTCGTTGGCTTTTGTAAGGATAACCGGATCCTCAAAATCAGTACCCAGTAACACACCTGCAACCCCCGTTGCATCGGTGTATCGTTTCATTTTCAGGTAGGCGTTGCCCAGTGCCAGACTGGCATCGGCCAGTTGGGGGTTAGGTAGCAATTTAAAAAAGGGGCTTCGGCCGCGGTGCACACTCTCAAGAGACGTAATGGCGGCCTCGTATTGGTGTTGCAGGTACGCATCCATTCCGTCTTCAAGAGTCTCGGCATCTAGAAATTCGATTCCAGCCAGGTTTTCCTTCCTGAATACATAAGACGCTGATCCCGCACCAACCTCAACGACCAATTGTATTGTATTGTCCGGCAACACCCTGAGTTCACCCTCAAAGGATCGTCCATCTGTGTTGGTTATGATTCCCGAAATTCCTAATAACACTATCGGCACGATCAAAAGCACCAGGAAAAAAACAGGGAATAGTACTGTGGTTTTTTGCCTAATCATTGGGGATGATCGCTTCAAGGGGTTCAATTTCTTCGGGCACCAGCAGCAGGAGGATTTGCAGTTTTTCCTGTGCACTTACCCATTCGGGAAACTCTGCCAATTGAGATTGGCCGAGCATTTCTTGTAGCGTGTTCACGGCTTCAGGAATCTTTTCCATAGATTCAAACAAACCTGCGCTCGCCCAATAAGCCGACGAAACGAGATCAGGGTATGCCCGGTACATAATGTAAATACGCTGATAGTAGGCGATGGCCTTTTCATGGTTTCCTTGGTTCTCGTGGGCTTTGGCTATGCCCTTAAGGGCAGTTGCGTGAGGACGCCCACGGGCCGATTTCAGCCGGAGTAGTCTTTCAAATGTCTCTATGGATGGCTCGTATTCATTTAACTGTGACAAAACAGTACCCAACAATAGTTGAGTCTCATTCATGTGTGGATGAACCGGGACCTGATCAGTGGATTTGGTCAGCCAATTCTTAGCCGTCGAAAAGTTTCTTTGTCCAAAGGCCAACCGCGCCAGACCCAGGTAAGCCATCGCCCGTGCATTAGACCTGGAATAGGTCTCTGCCAAAAAAGCAAAATAAACCTCGGCTCTGCCATCCTTTTGGTCGAGCAGCGCTAATCCAACCCGGCCCAAGGCCTCGGGATCCAGTTTCTTCATGGGCACAGCATCCGCCAGACGAAGCACCGGAAAGACTTTCGACCCATCGGCAGGAAACCGGTTATTATAGTAAAGCACCAATCGCGACAAGTAGGTATGGCTATTATTCTGCTTGGCTCGGTCCATCTCAATGGTGAGCCATTCTTTGAAGTCGGCAGCTCGAACAAGAGAACTCAGGTGATCAACTGGAACAGATGCCTGGTACTTTTTCAGTTTTTCAAGTGCCTGCAGAATGGAGCCTGTCTCTGCGGCATTCGGGTCGTTGCCAAACAGTTTCAATGCCTCTTCGAATACTGGGAAGGCAAGGTCTACCTGGCCTTGCTGCTGATGTGCCCACCCCAACCAATAGAGTGCCTCGCTTACGCGGACTCGCGGCGAATCCGGATCTTCAATAAAGGACTGAAAGTGTATGACCATAGCATCGTAGTCCTCTAGAGCCCGCAGTATCTTCCCCACTTGAAAGACTCCATATAGGAAGAGATCCGGCGATTCCAGGTTCACCGCTTTGAACGAAAGAACCGCCTCTTCCAGCTCCCCCCTGCCCATGGCAATATCACCTTTCAGAACCCGTGCTTCATCCGCGCGTTGATGCCGTTCGAACTTTTCTAAGTAGTCTTCAATTATCTCAAAGGCCGGGTCATACTCGCGGGCTGCGTAGTGGGCTGAAGCAAGACGGTATAGAACTTCCGGATACAAGGGATGACGCGAATCCAGGTCTAGAAGAGCGCTAAGTTGTTCCATGCATACCGAATATTTTTTTTCGAAAAAGTATGTCAAAGCGTTCCACAGTTTGGCGTTTATAACCAGCCGACCCTGCGCAAAGGCTTCTGTGTACCGTCCAAAGTCGGCTCGTGCTTCTGAGTAATTTTCAAGAACGACTTGGTTAAATCCGCGCGTAAATAACCAGCGTCCGTACAGGGGGTGCTCGTGAAACCGGTTGATCAAATCGGTCAGAACTTCGATGCTTTCGGGGTAACGTCTTTGTTCGAGATGCGCTTTGGCTATTAGGTAAAGGGCTAGAGGCGCGAGTTTTGATTCCGGGTAGCGGTCTACAAAGTTTCGGGCGATAGTTAGAGCTTCTTCCCAATCCCCTAACTGGTGAGCGCACACTACCCAGCGATAGTGCGCTTCTTCCCGGATCGTTTGTGGGTAGTTCGCATTCAGAGATATATATTCGAAAACCAACCACGACTTATAGTACTGTGTATCCAGCAGCAAACAATTACCATAGTGCAGGTAGTAAGTTGGAGTGTAATCCTTAGCAGCTTCGAGGGCTTGCAGCTGTTGAGTTAATTGCCGCTGCATGTTTGTCAGATAGGTTTGTTGATGCCGGTTTGAGGAGAGTAGTGCCCGGCGGCGCCCGCTCAGAATACGGTTTGAAAGCTCGTTCAGTTTCTCTTGTTGCAGCCGAATCAACTGCGACTTGGGTGGCACCATTTGAAATAATCGAAGGGCTTCCGAGTAGTTGCCCTGTGTCATTGCAAACTCTCCACATCGTAGAGCGGAAAATGCAAGTTGCGCCAATTCCGGCATCGTTGTGACCGACCAGCGAGTCTCCAGCATGCGCTGCAAAGCTCCATCCAGCCGGCTATTATCGAGGCAGGCTTGAATAGCCTTTAACTGCCCTTGCATCTTCAAACTCCCGGGTGCGTTGGACTCATAAAATTTGTCCAAGGCCGTTAACCCTTCTTCGATCAGATTATCCTGAAAAAACAAGTCGGCTCGTTCTAGAAAGGCTAATCCGGCTTCCACCGTACCCGAAAACCGGTTGACGTAGAGAGTCAACACTTCACGCGCTTTTTCCAGATTTCCAGCCCCACGCTGTGCTTGAGCCAGACCATATAAAAGGGATGGATTATTTTGCAAAGTTTGAGGAAATGCTGAGTGCAATCGATCCAAGGTCAGCGCAGCTTCCACATAACGTCCAGCGCCCAGCTCTGACAGGCCCTTCAGCGGTAGCAATTTGCTTTGCGCTTCATTTGATTGATACTCCTCCTCGTCTCCGAAGGTAGTTTCCAAGGTAGAGAATAGCTCGGCGGCTGTTTCAAGGTCGCCGCTGCTAACAGCTTGAATGCAGGCGATTAATGCATCTTTAAAAGTAAGCCCCTCCATGGAAGCCTGACCCTCCGCTATTAATATTCCAAACCAAAGGTACATAATTAGCAGAATGCCGCTTGGAATTAGTATTTTGGGCCGAAACAGGGTCATGAACGAGTATGAAAGATCCTTAAAATTCACCGGTGTACTTGGCAATCCAATGTTCTTCTTTTCTTTCCCGCATACTTTGGGTAAGTCAGTTGGTATGGGAGATGTTCTTGAATCACTGACAGACAAGCATGTCGACTGGGCTATGGATCAAAAGGTGTTTTTTGTATCTACAGCGCCCCGTAGCGAAGACGGTCATATCAATTGCTCACCCAAAGGCGGAGATTGTTTCCGTTTTCTGGACTACAAGACCTTTATTTACGCGGATTACACAAGCAGCGGCAATGAGACCATCGCTCACCTGTCCGAAAACGGGCGCATTCTCATTATGTTCCGCGCCTTTAAAGGCTCTCCGCGCATCATGCGCTTGCATGGCAAAGGAACCCCTACTCTTCCCGGGCGTCCCGAATTTGAAATGTTCAAAACGAAACTTCCGAAAAACCCCGGCCTTCGCTCCATCATAAAAGTGGCTATTGACCGGGCATCCGTATCCTGTGGGTCCTCCGTTCCTTTTTTCGACTTTGTCAAACACCGCGACAGCCTCGACAAGTGGACCAAATCCCAAGGTTCCGAAGGCCTGGCCGCCTACCGCCAGAAAAAAAATCGAACCAGCATCGATGGGCTGCCCGGCTATGGGCAGTTGGCCCAAAACCAGGAGGAGCCTTAAGCTATTTTCAGGGTGGTTAGTGGTGTAAATAACCGTTTGACAATGACCCGAAAAGCGGTGTGATTACGCGCTCCTTAATATCGGGGTGTAGTTCAGCCTGGCTAGAGCGCCTGCTTTGGGAGCAGGAAGTCGGCGGTTCGAATCCGTCCACCCCGACCATCCTTCGCTCTCACAATGTTCGAGCTATGGATGACACGCCATCGAAGTCCGAAAATCTAATCGACGGATAAGGACCACCCAGGCGGTTTGACGTAGCGAGAGAATCGAG
>JAPUIL010000512.1 GCA_027297085.1 Verrucomicrobiota bacterium
CCCATCGTGGGAATTTTCAGCGTGGGCAATGTGGAACGTTATCGGTGGACAGATTCGGTCCAGCACCCTGACGAAATTCGCCTCTGGGTTGCGGATACGGTCGCGAACGGCATGCGTCCCTGGTTTACGAAATTCGCCGGTTCGATAAACGATCCCCGTTGGCTCAAACCGGTGGAGGAAATCTACAACTGGTGTTATCGCAATGAAACCTACCTGCGTAATGAGCGGCCTCTGGCGCGTGTCGGTCTCATGTATTCGCAACAGACTTCTTGGTTCTATAGCGGCGAACGAGATATCGAAGCAGTGGTCTCCGATCCCATTGATGGCTGGTATCAGGCCCTCATTGAAGCGCGTGTTCCCTTCGAGATGGTTCACGATCGTTTCATGGACTCGGAGCAGCTTAAAGCATTCAAGACCTTGATTCTGCCTAACATTGCCTGTCTCTCCGATAAACAATGCTCTCAACTGCGGGCGTTTGTTGAGGGCGGCGGCGGCATTGTTGCTACTTATGAAACGTCGCTTTTCGATGAGAACGGCAAACCACGCAACGATTTCGGCTTGTCCGATCTTTTTGGGGTTTCTTTCAAGAGTCGCGAAGGACCCATGCAAAACGCCTATCTGACCTTGGAACACGAGACTGCCAAGGGACACCCTTTACTAAAAGGGTTGGAGGATGCTCCCCGAATAATCCATGGTGTAAACCGCCTTAATGTGAATTCCAGGCTAAGCTTTCCTAATCCTCCGATGACTTTGATCCCCTCCTATCCGGATCTGCCTATGGAAAAGGTCTTCGCTCGTATTCCCCGGACGGATACGGCGGAAGTATATTTGCGGGAATTTGACAGCGGGGGACATGTTGTTTTCTTCCCGTGGGATATTGACCGCACATTCTGGGAAATTCTGTCGGTTGATCACTTCAAACTTTTGAGAAATGCAGTTCATTGGGCGACGCCTGAAGAATCACCGGTAACGGTAACCGGTCCGGGAGTGCTCGATGTTACCGTCTGGAAGCAGAAGGAATCGATGACAGTCCACCTGGTGAACTTGACCAATCCGATGATGATGAAAGGTCCGGTCAGAGAATTGATTCCCCTGACCAAGCAGCAGGTAAGATTTAGGCTTCCCGAAGGCTATCGGCCGCGCCGCGTCCGTTTACTGGAAGCCGGAACCTCTCCACGCTTTCGTCACAAGGGCGATTGGATTGAACTTACCGTACCCTCTATTCTCGTCCACGAGGTTGTAGCTGTCGACTTGAAACGAGATGCCTAGACCATTTTCGATTTTTATAGTCGTAGAACTGACCAAGAATCGTTTTCTTAAGGGTCGTCCAAAGCGGCAGAGTGAGGATACGCTTGCCTTACCTTTTAAACAAGAATGGTAGAGCCACTGCGTCCCCGCAGTGCGGTAGCGGATGGATTTAAGTGTGAACGAAATACCAAGTAAACTGAAGATATTTTAGAACAGAGAAATAACTATGAAAAAACAATCCGTATTCCTCGCCCTTATTATCTTATTGAACCTTGTTTCAGTAGGATTCACTTCGTTGGCGTCAGCCGCTCAGCAGCCTAATATATTACTGATCATGTCGGATGATCATTCGACCCGGGGCCTGAGTATTTATGGTAGTTATAGAAACACTACCCCGAACATGGATCGATTGGCCCATCAAGGCATGCGCCTGACTCAGTGCTTCGCGGTCAATTCCATCTGTGGCCCAAGCCGGGCCGCCATCATTACGGGGAAATATGGCCACAAGAATGGCTTCCGCCGCAACCTGCTCCGCTTTGACGGATCGCAGACCACATTTCCCAAGCTCCTGCAGAAAGCCGGTTATCAAACGGCTCTGGTCGGCAAGTGGCACCTTTCGCGCAATGATGCCGAGAATCCTCCGACTGGTTTTGACTATTGGAATATTTTACCTGGTCAGGGAGATTATTACGATCCGGACATGTTTGATATGGGAGAGCGGAAATCCCATAAAGGCTATGCCACGACCATCATTACGGAAATGGGCCTGGAGTTCTTGAAAAAACGTGATCCCGATAAACCCTTTCTGTTGATGGTGCACCACAAAGCTCCTCACAGTCCCTGGGGCTACACCGCAAAGCACGAGAGTATGTATGACGGCAAAACCATGCCGGAACCTCCCACTTTATGGGATGATTACGCCACCCGGTCCGAGGCGACTCGCACTGCGCAGCGGTCACCCATGGCAAGTTTGACGGCGTCCATGCAGAATGATGAATGGGCCACTGGAAGGTTGGAGGACGGTGGCACTACCGACCCCGTTAAACTGAAGAGCCTGACCTACCAGAAATTCTTAAAAGATTATATGCGTACCGTGGCTTCGGTTGACGATAGCGTAGGAGCGTTGACTGATTATATAGATAGCCAGGGTCTGAAGGAGAATACCATTGTTATTTATACTTCCGACCAGGGCTTTTTCCTCGGGGAACACGGCTGGCACAACAAGCGCTTTTTTTACGAGGATGCCATTAGGATGCCATTTATTGTTCGCTATCCACCTGAGATCAAGGCCGGTACAATGAGTAATGCCATGGCCTTGAATATCGACATTGCTGAAACGCTGCTCGACTTTGCTGGCTTGTCTATTCCCAACGAGATGCAAGGGCGTAGTCTACGCCCAATATTCCAGGGAGAGCAACCGGATGACTGGCGGACCAGTATGTTTTATCGTTACTACCAGGGAACGGGAGTGCCGATTCACTACGGTGTTCGTACTGAACGCTATAAGCTAATCCGTTTCCATGAGACGGATGAATGGGAACTCTACGATCTGCATAAGGACGCTTTGGAGGTAAACAATGTTTATTCGCAAGCCAGTTACTCTTCAGTAGTCAGACAATTAAAGTCAGAGATGAAGCGCCTGGTAAAAGAATTGGAAGTAGGAGATTCAGACCTCGAGGAATTCGTTCCGAATCTTCCTGGTAC
The DNA here is from genome assembly GCA_027297085.1 of Verrucomicrobiota bacterium. Classification (GTDB taxonomy): domain Bacteria; phylum Verrucomicrobiota; class Verrucomicrobiia; order Opitutales; family UBA2995; genus UBA2995. The sequence continues at coordinate 2,953 of JAPUIL010000512.1, forward strand.
TGATTGATTGAATACGTATTATCGCTTTAATCTTTTGGGATTCGCAGATAGTGTGACGGTTGTTTCATGCAGTTTGGAGTAGGCAGCAGCTTTCACGGGATTGAGTTGTCGGGATTGACGCGCGAGAGAAGAGGGCGCGCACATCCGTGCGTAACCGATTCAAGAACAAGGAACACGCGACAAGTCGGCCCGCTGTGTCGGTCATAGCCTTGAGCGACGACTGAAAGTTGAGTGCAATACGTATATAAAAAGACGTATGTTCGCCAGATCACCTACGGAATATCAATTGTTCTATTTTGCTTAATTGCACTCAGCTGGTGAACGCTGCTGGTTAGGCAAAGTAATACATCAGAAAAATGGCGCAGGATGCAAGCAGTCCGGCCCAGAAGCGATCGTCTTTGACGATTGGACCAGAGTCCGTATCTTCCCTTGGTCTGGGGTTGTTTTTGGCGTGGTGGATGAAGATGCCCCATGTCCA
>JAPUIL010000513.1 GCA_027297085.1 Verrucomicrobiota bacterium
GGCGAACCAATCTGGCTGGAGCGGTGGATTTGCAATGTCGCGAAGTGGAAGCCCACACGGGAGATGTGGAGCGTTATTGTGAAATGTTAGACATCGTTAAAAGTATTCGCGACAACAACAAACTGCCTGACAATGTGAAACATGGAAGCACGTTATCCTTTGGAGCGACGATTCTGGCCGTAACCCCTGCTGCTACGAGAACAGCGCTGGTAAATGATTGGATTCAGAAGCTGGAAGTGAAAAAGCCCCAAGAGGAAATGTTTCTCGATTTTCGCAAAGCCTACAAGGCAGCAGGCCAAGCCAGTCTCAATGGAACTACGGATGCCCCAGCTTTGAGGAAGATTTTACGATACCGTCAATGGGTGGTGACATTCGGAGCCAGTCGGGATTTTGGGCCTATTACCGGTTCAGTGCCAGAAATTGGAACAATTTATCGTGGGGGTACCCCGCGCATCGAAGGAGAGCCCGGATCCCGTACCGTCACGGGCGGAGGCATGAAGAAGTATGTTATTCCAGGTTTGGTAGAAGAGGATGTTTTGGTTCCTGGGATTGATAACATCACGGACGCTCACATTGATTTTGATAATAACCTTCTTTACGTGGGAGGATCTACTAACGGCGAAGTTAATCTAGGGCGGCTTGGCACGTTTGATCTCGATTCTGAAACGGGAAACATCATCAATGGTTCGTACCAGTTGCGCTTGGAGACCCCTATGCTTAATACCGGCTTTGACATTGTTCCTAACAATTTCGAAACCGAAAATAATTTATATGGTGTTAAAATGGAAACCGGCGATATTTGCCGGTTTATGGATAACACGGGTGATGGTGTTCCTGATATGGCGATGCACGTTGGCTCCTTCATTACGGATGGCATCAATCCCGTGATCGACGGTCAGTTTATGAACCAGGATACAATCGTAGGGTTTCCCGGCCCCCTTGGCGATGTGCTCGACAGGGACTCAATGATTAGTTGTTCCACTCGTGAAGATCCTGTAGGAATGTTTAATGACCGCCTGCTTAAGAGAACTGGTGATTTCTATGGTCAAGATCCATCTGTAGCAGGCTTACCATTTATTGGTCGACAGGTTCTTCCCGTTATCGGGACGCCTGGCTTGGGATTCGATGTTTTTTTCGATCCTATAGAAGGCGGGGACCCACACCTTGCTGGTTCAGGTGTATTCGGCCATTCTGGTTTTGCCTGCCCGCCGCTGAACGAAGTAATAAGCGCTGACTATTTTATTCGAATTAGGGATGAGGAGGGTCACGAGTCCCGAATTATTTGCGCTCGGAGACCCGGTTTTAATCCTGATTTTGTAAACATAGATATCGGCGGTCCGAACGATACTTGGAGGGGGCAGGCGAGGTCGTGGCCGGGGCAGCCGTTTGCCAGCCAAAATTCCTGGGATATGAATACCTGGGATACCATCGAGATGGCCCATGCGGATGCGTTCGGAGACAAATATTTCTTTTTTACTCCAGCGAATGATGTCGACATGAACTCCGAGTTTTGGCGGATACTAAACAATAATTCCCATACTCCTCCGGGAGGTGGCCAGGATACTTTCTCCGTTACGCCTGGTGTGAAAGCCAATCTCGACCTCAGCCTGAATGCTGGAATTTCCAGTTACTTCGCATATGAACTGGTTGACGGTCCGGACCTCCATGAAGACCTCTTTCAATGGAACAAGGATGGATCCTTCAGTGTATCCCTCTTAACCCAAGGTGGACCTGTTAGCTTTACTTATCGACGTGTTTCGGTGAATCCGGATATACCAGCCGGACCCCTTACAACTGTACTCGTATCCTCAGATCTTTCAGCGCTCACAAATCCAGAGCCTTATGGAGAAGAGGGTAACGAACTGGTCAATGTTGTCGTCTTAGAGATCGGAGGACTTCATTATCCGCTTTTACAATTCAGGTTGGCTTTTAGCATCTTTGATGTGTGCATCTTTCCTCATTGGCATTCCTCTGAAGATGTGTTTCCTTTAGAATTTCCTCTAATAGGTGGAATTCCCGATCCACCCGTGTGTGGTTTTGGTATCTATCCCCAACTGTCCCCGAAAGTTGTCCCCTGGCCCAAGGCGGAATGGGATTTTTGGTTTGGACCGCCTCAGTGAATGAATTAGCCGATTACTTTCTTCTACATACGAGAACCTCAAACCATATGGTTTACCCAACAGTTTCAAAACGATTTTGGCCTTCAAAATGGCATTTTTGTAACGTCACATTTTGTGAGGATATGAAAATCTATACTAATATTCCTAACTCATTGCTTTTAAAACAGATAAGACCTGCCCTTATGAAGGCGATTGAAACGTTTGGGTTTAGTCTTCTTAACACTTGAACGAGTGACTCCTGGTAGAACTTTACTTTGATCGAGAGATTGTATCGGGGAAACACTGCGTTCGATAGATTATAGGTACAAGCGGTTTCAACCGCGAATTCTCAAAGAATAGATTCGCGGTTGAAACTGCTCCTACATTTTGTCTGAATAGCTTCCGTGCTAACGATTCACCCCTTCATCTATGAAAATATTCCATGTCACTCCTCTGATACTTTCTTTTATTTATCTCATAATAAATTCTTTTCTGACAGCTCAGGAAAACGTCTTGAAGGAGGGTGTCGTAGAGACAAAAATTGAACCCACCGAAAATGAGTCGGAGAGCGAGGAAGTGGAGTCTGAGGCAGATCCTCTTGAAACCTTGATTCAGGATCTCGAGGAGATCATGAAAAAAGAAAAAGTTCCGGGAGCGGGGATTGCTATAGTTTCCAAGGACAAAGATATCTGGGTCGGCGGCTTGGGCATGGCTGATGTCGAGGCAGGCCGTGAGGCGGATGGCGATACATTATTTCGTATTGGAAGTATCAGTAAGATGTTTGTATCGCTTTCGATGCTGAAGTTACAGGAAGAAGGTAGAATTGATTTGCAGGATACTCTATTGGAACACGCACCCGAGATACGATTTAAAAACCGTTGGCGAGAAACGGATCCAATTAAACTGGTTCATCTACTGGAGCATACGACAGGGTTTGATGACTT
>JAPUIL010000514.1 GCA_027297085.1 Verrucomicrobiota bacterium
ACAATTTATAGCGAAAGAACGGGGGTTGGATGAGGCTTGGGCAGACTCTTCTGTCGAATCCTTTCTCGCTATCGCCGAAAATTACTGCATGGGTGAAGATTAGCTATGAAAGATCAACTTAAACAACTACACCAGAAAGCACGCCTAGCACGGGATCCGATTGGGACCGAAGCTTATGGGGCCGCACTAGCCGCCATTCAGGAAAGTGAAGTGCGGGAAAACAAAGATTTCGACGAGGCGAAACAGATTGCCGTTGTGGAAAAGGAAGCAGGAAAATTTACCGAATCCTACGAATCATTTGCGAAAGCTGGCCGGGATGAAAAGGCAGACGAGATCAGGCAGTGCGCCGATTTGTTGATAGCTCTGTTACCTGCCAAATTGGACGCGAGTTCTTACTCGGACTTGGTGGCTAAGGCTATAGCCGATACTGGAGCCTCCAGCATGAGGGAAATGGGGCAGGTTATGGCCGCTTTGAAGAAGGAACACGGCGCAGCCCTCGATATGAAGATCGCCTCGCAGCAGGTGAAGGCGGCATTGGAGTAGGGGAAAATCGCGAGCAAGCTGCGCTCCTACGAAGTAGGTGGTTCCTATCTCTTGTTTTTAGTCTAAAAACGGTTTGTATCTCTTGCTTCCCATCCAATACAGTAACCGACTTTTTTAGAATAACTCATGAACCATCAGGAACTATTACTGGGTGTAAATATCGATCACTGCGCCACGGTTCGGCAGGTCCGCTACAAAGATTGTGAGGCTACGAATGGTGGAATCATCGAGCCCGACCCGGTGTTTTTTGCGCAGCAATGTGAACTAGCGGGTGCGGATAGTATTACGGTGCACTTGCGGGAGGATCGCCGGCATATGCAGGCGCGGGATGTCGAGCGGCTAAGGGAAAGTTTACGAGTACCTCTAAATTTGGAAATGGCTGTTACGGACGCCATGTTGGAGTTTACTCTAGGTATAGAGCCGGACTATGCCTGCATTGTGCCTGAGAATCGCGAGGAAGTGACGACCGAAGGTGGTCTGAATATTGTGGATGAACGCGATCGCGTGGCCAGGGTTTTGGAAGGCCTGGCCCATGCCGGGGTCATCGTCAGTCTATTTATTGATCCTGAACCAGATCAGATTAGGATGGCTGCTGAGTTGGGAGCTCCTGTTGTTGAGTTGCATACCGGAGCCTATTCCAACGCTTATTACTCAACAACAAGAGCAGGAGAGTTTGAGCGGTTGAAAGCAGGTGCGGAGCTGGGGCACGAACTGGGCCTTGTGATAAATGCCGGACACGGAATTAATTATGTCAATGCGGCCGAAGTCAGAACTCTGCCACATCTGCACGAACTTAACATCGGCCATAGCATTGTAAGCCGCTCCCTGTTTAAAGGAGTGGAAGAATCGGTGCGAGAAATGAGGAGATTGTTGAATGTCAGGTGAAGATCCCGGTCTTGAAGAATTGGCCAAAAAATTCCCTGCCGGGGCCACCTTGTTGAATGTTGGAGTAGACGTGATCGAGGTGGATCGTGTCCGAAAGGTCTACGAGCGTCAGAAAGAACGTTTTCTCAAACGTGTGTTTACTCAGGAGGAACAGGACTATTGTTTCAGCAAATCAAATCCTTTTCCTCATTTGGCTGCTCGATTTGCCGCGAAGGAAGCCGTTTCAAAATCATTTTCGACCGGTATTGGAAAACTGTTTGGGTGGACTTCCGCGTCGGTTTACCATGGCCCACGTATGCAACCGCTGATTCGATTGGATGATCAGGGGAAAAGGCTCCTGGAAGCATGGGGTGGCACGGAAGTGCGTATCACCTTATCCCATACTAAAACAACGGCCGTCGCTGTCGCAGTGCTGGTAAACGTTTGAGAATCATTGTGATGAGCGATCTGCCCTATTTGCATCCCATTCTTTCTTCTTTAGAGAGTCAGGAGTTCGAGAAATCGATATTTGGAGGTAATGAGTCTCTCGAATGGAAAGCCATGAACCGGGCCGGGAAAGCGATTGCTGACCAGGCTTTATTGGATATTCAGGAAACGTTGGGAGCACGGCCTTTGACGTCGCTACTCATACTGGTAGGAAAAGGGCACAATGGTGGTGATGCGATCATAGCGACTCGCCACCTGCTCAAACAATTTCCCGGCGCTGAAGCGCATCTGGTTTTTCCGTTTGGATTAGGTCACCTTCGACCATTGGTTCAAAGAAGTATGGATGACTTGCAAGTCGCAGGTGGTTCAAACCTGCGATACCTGTCATTGCGTCGAGGTGATGCCGTATCTGTGAAATCTCAACTTGATAAATGGTTGAGCGCTAACTCTGTGGATATCTGTCTGGATGGGATTCTTGGAATGCAATTCCGGCCACCCTTGCGTTCTCCAGCCAAAGAGTTGATCGAGGTGATTAATCAGATGGAGACCATTGCCTGCCGGATCGCCGTCGATGTTCCAAGCGGGATAGGCGATGTATCGGATAAGGTGGTTTTTAAGGCCGACTTTACTTACGCCACGGGAATCGCTAAGGCCGGTTTGTTTTTTCTGAATAATCGACCGGCTGTAGGACGTATCCGGTATCTGGATCTTGGTTTCTTTGATGGGACTTCCGCTTCTGAGTCTCGATACATTATAAGCAATGATGTCTTAGGCTTTCGACGTGAGTTGAGGGAGTCCCAAGTACACAAAAAGACTTTCGGCCACTTGTTTGTGGTGGGTGGATCCGCGACCATGCCTGGAGCCATCCTTATGACCGTTCGTGCTGCGTTAAAAAGCGGGGTGGGATTGGTAACTGCTTTTGTGCCGGAAAGTATCGTGGCGGAAGCGGCGACCCGAATTCCGGAAGCCATGTGGGTGGGGATGCCCCAAATTCCGGAGCAGGGTGGACTCGCCCTGGAGGGTCTTGGAGTCGTGCGTGAGCTAGCTGACAGAGCAACCGGTTGGGCCCTGGGACCGGGAATGGGAAAACACCCGGAAACCGGCACATTGGTGGAAGAAATTTTATTGCTCAGCAACGCACCGGTGTTGCTGGATGCGGATGCCCTGCGGCCGGAACTGGTTTGCAAGGACTGGGATGATCGTTCCTGTGTGATCACACCTCATGTAGGGGAATTTAACAGGTTGCTAGGCCGTCCATTGAACGAATCTGTGGAGGAAACGGATGTTCGGGAATTTGCCGGGAATCACAAATGTATAACCCTGTTAAAGGGTTCGCCGACCGCCATTGTTCAGGGTGGTCGAGTTGCTTACAGTTGCTTCGGTGGTCCAGTGTTGGCGCGAGGAGGAAGTGGTGATGTGTTGGCTGGATTGATTGGCGGGCGTATTTCTATCCCGGATTCAGATTATTTTGCATCGGTACTAGAAGGAGCATCCTGGCACGGATGGGCAGCTGACAGGTTGGCGCGAGCATTGGGGCAGACTCCAGTAAAAGCTACCGACGTTTTAAGTTTTCTTTAGCCTGCTCTTTCCGCATGGTGATTGCAGATCTTCTGAAATGACCACCCTCGATCGCAAAAACGCATTTATCGTTTTGAATGGGCTTCCTAATATTGGGCCCATTACTTTGCGTCGATTACTGGATGCTTTTCATGGCGATCCGGTTTCAATCTTCGATGCCCCTGCCAGTCAGTTAAAAGCAGTGCAAGGGGTAGGAGAGGCCGTGGTCAATACGCTCAGGAATTGGGCTGACCTTCTGGATCTCGATAAACAACTCCACCGAATGGAAAAATCGGGTATCCGGTTTGTTGTGACGGAGTCAGACGATTATCCACCATTGTTAAAGGAGATTTATGACCCGCCTATTGGTTTGTATTGGAGAGGAAAATACGTTCTGGACCGGCCAACCGTTGCGATTGTTGGCAGTAGACGAACAACGGTATATGGGCGGCAAGTAGCCCGGAAGCTCGGACGCGAACTCGCCCGTTGCGGATTCTGTGTGGTGAGTGGTGGTGCCCGGGGAATAGATACGGAGGCACACAAGGGCGCTTTGGAAGTAGAAGGGAAGACCATTGCGATTATGGGTTGCGGAATGGATATTGTTTATCCAGCCGAAAATTTCGAACTGTTTAATCAAGTGGCGGAAACCGGAGCCGTGGTAAGTGAGTTTCCTTTTGGCCGCCGGGCTGACCGGCAGACGTTTCCGATGCGCAACCGGATTGTAAGTGGTATGTGTCAGGGATTGATTGTGGTGGAGTCGGACATCAATGGAGGAAGTATGATATCCGCGCGGTTCGCCGCCGAGCAGGGCAGGACGGTATTTGCCGTGCCAGGCCGGATTGATCAGGCAACCAGCCGTGGGTGTCATCAACTGATACGCGAAGGCGCCAGTCTGCTGGCAAAACCGGAGGATGTGGTTGAAGAGCTAGGGTATCTTCTAATCAATCGAGAATCTGATGAGCAGCTAGATACTCCTGCAGGCCCAGCAAATTTAACCGAAGACGAGCAGGAGGTGTTGGGTCATTTTAGTGGGGGCGAAGTCTTGGATATGGATCGATTGTTTGATCTAACCGGAAAATCCTCTCCGGAACTGGCCTCCGTGTTGATGATGCTGGAATTGAAGCACCTGGTGATCAAGCGGTTCGACGGGACATTCGAAGCGCGGGTGCAGTTTTGACCTGAAATTCTCACCGGATGTGTGCAAACAGAGTTATCAATTAACTGTGAGTGCGGATGTTAAATGCGTTTGGATGAACGTTGTAGGTTCTCGGTTTGCATCCATCCTCGGATTGACATGCTGGTTGTTCCTCCGTCTTGGCTCAGTTACGCACCAATGTGCGCTCCATCGCCTCTCAGTCGTCAAATCCAACATCTCAACTCCGTGAGAAATCCAGGTCACCGTATTTTTCGAAGGTTCTATCTCCTAACTTCTACATTCCAACCCCTAATATTCATCCGGGAGGCCAGCTCATTTGGCGGCCGGCCAAGAGGTGGACATGCAAGTGGGGTACTGCCTCTCCTCCTTGGGGACCGTTGTTTATAACAATGCGGAAACCTTCTTCCAGATTCAATTTTTTGGCGACGTTGCGAGCAGTGAGGAGTAAATGTCCGAGCAGGGCTTGATCGTCGTCTTCGGCCAGGGAGGTACGCACGACGTGTTTTTTAGGAATGATGAGAATATGAACCGGAGCTTGTGGATTGATATCTCGAATTGCCACGCAGAGGTCGTCTTCGTGCTCGAAGGTGCCTGGAATTTCCCGGTTGATGATTTTGGTAAATATTGATGGTTCTGACATGATTAAAGAAGGATCAGGGTGAGTTCTGAATTTTTGGTGGTCCAATAGGCCGCCAGATTGCGAATGTAATCCACCGCTTCTTCGTACTCACGACCAGCAATTTGGCTTCTACCATTGGGAAGCCTCACTAGGCGACCGTCCCTTTGATCCGCTTTGGGCT
>JAPUIL010000515.1 GCA_027297085.1 Verrucomicrobiota bacterium
ATTTCGTCTTTGACTCGGAGCAGCGTTGCGCCGCCAGCGGGCTCAATATCTTCGGCATCGCGTTGCCCATGATGACGAGAATCACCCCGACCCCTACGCCCCAAACTCGCTGCAGACGATCCGGATCGAAATCGCCCAGCGTCTCGATCAGTTTGATGCCCTGCGCCCCCGCAAGCAGTACACCTGCAACAATAACCGATCCAGTGAAGAAACGACGCTCCGCTTCGCTGGAAGATTTCGGGGAGCGCCTTCGTTCCAAAAGCATTACAATCCCCCATATCGCCGGCATCGAGGCCATTCCAATTACCCAACTGCGAGCGTTTGCGGGGTCGAAATACCAGTTCGCAGCCCCGAGCGTCACAACGAGAAACGTCAATGTAGCGATGACCAAATGAAAGCGTTTGTGGATCATCATGATTTCGTCTCCTTTTCAGGCTGAACACTCAAGCCGAAGGTTTTTGCAAAACCGAATAGCGCATCCTCCAGGACCGACATCTTCAGCCGATAGATCACTTGTTTTCCCTGTTTTTCCGCTTCGACCAGACCCGCCACTTTCAGCACGGCGAAATGAGCGGACATGGTCGGTTTCGAAAACTCAAAATGTTCCGCCAGCTCGCCGGCGGTCATGGACTTTTGACGGAGTAACTCCAGAACGCGGCGACGGGTTGGGTCGGACAGGGCTTTGAATACGTTGCTCATGAATAGATTATTAGCTAATTAACTAATTGTTGTCAAGAGGAATATCCGGGGGACTTTCGTCGAGATGCTAATTGCCTGTTAGCAATAGATCTAACGGCAACAAACTGCCCACGCTACGTCAAGAGGATGGTGTGTGACGAGCTGACAGTCATGCTATTTATCCAAAGGTGGCCAATAGAATCATTCTACGCCCGATAGGTCGAGAGAGATATCCAGTACACCGTTGTCCGTCTTATATTGTTCCCACATCACGGCCATGCTGGCGACCCTCTCCGGGTGCCGGGCACTGAGGTCGTTCACCTCCGCAGGGTCTTCTTTGAGGTTGAACAACTCCCACTCACCTTTTCCAAACGGCGGTGGCATCCACAGGATCTTCCAATCGCCATCGAAAAAGGCCTTCAACCCGAACAGCTCGTAGCCGATCCTGCTGGCTCCGGCGTAAGGGGATTCAGTCTTCCCACTCCACAGATCGAGCACGGACTTGCCCTGCATGGGCCTGACGCTGTGGCCGTCGAACTCCTTCGTGTGCTCGATGCCCGCGAGATCGAGAATCGTCGGCATAATGTCCCGCACGTGAAAAAACGAGTGATTCATTGTACCGGCGTTGGTCATCTTGCCAGGGAGCTTAACCAGCAACGGCGAATGAATACCGCCTTCGGACGTGAACGCCTTGAACATCCGGCTGGGAGACATGCTCGCCTGCGCCCAGCCCGGACCCATCTCGATGTAAGAGTCGGGTAGCCCGCGGTTTTCCAAGGCGTTATCGAACGAGCTCAGGTATTCGTCCGTTTGGCCCGGGTAGGCTGTCCTCGGCGCGCCGTTCGCGCCATTGTCCGAGAAGAAGATGATCATCGTATTGTCGTACTCGCCGATTTCCTTCAAGTAGTCGAATACGCGCTTGATCTGCTCATCCATGTAATCGACCATCGCGGCGTATACTTCCATATCTCGGGCCGCTTCCTGTCTCTCCACGAGTGTCATCTCGTCCCAGGACTTGACCGAAGGCAAGCGAGGGTATGGGCTGGCGTCCTCGGGAACGATTCCCATGTCTTTCAACCCTTGCAATCTTTTTTCGCGCAGAACGTCCCAACCCCCGTCGAACTTACCTTTGTACTTATCAATGTACTCCTGGGGCGCATGCAAGGGATCGTGAGGTGCCGTATACGACAGGTAAGCGAAGAACGGCTTGCCATCCCCGTGGTTTTGCCCGATCGACTCGAGCAAGATGTCGGTGTAGTACCTAGTCGAATAAAAGTCGTCGGGCAAGGCGTCCACCGTCTTGCCGTTGCGCCTGTAGATCATGGTCTGCAGTGGTGATAGAGGTCTGCGATCGCTCCAGTGGCTCCCCCCACCGGGAACCAGAATGAACGTCTCCTCGAAACCCCTGGCGCTAGGACTGGTTTCTTCGGCGCCACCGAGGTGCCACTTGCCCGCCATGTAGGTGTGATACCCTCCGGCATTCAGGACTTCCGGCAGGGCGGCAACTTCGAAGTTCAGATAACCAGCGTAACCGGGATGGCCTTCCATTTCCTCCGTTTTGAGCTCACCCATCGTCCCCAGGCCCGCCAGGTGATTATCCACACCAGAAAGCAGAACCGATCGAGTCGGGGAGCATGTTGGGAGCACGTGGAAATTGGTCAGCTGCATGCCTTCTCTTGCGAGAGTATCAAGCGTCGGTGTCGCAATCCCGCCACCAAATGAGCCGATATCCGAGTAACCCAGGTCGTCGGCGACAATCAGCAGAACATTCGGCTGTTCTGTGGATTGCCGGGTTTGATCGCAACTTGACCACATAAAGGTCAGGATTGGAATCAGACCGAGTAAAAGCAGTTTCCTAATCATTTTTGCTCCTTCAAATAATTTTCGAAATATTTCCAATATATGAATTAAAAATAACCTCTTAGAATCGCATTTTCTTCTTTTTACAGGACGTATCTATTTCTACGCTCCTATGTCGAAGGTAGTTATATTTTGAGTGGTTGCTGTTCTCTCCGGCAAATTTTAACCCTATTTGAACATTCTACATTCTGATTTTAATTCCATCCTTTAGTTCACCCCAATTTCAAATCCAAACAACACACGGAAACTTCGAAGAACGAAGGTCGCCTGAAATTCTTGATCCTCTTCCTGAAGCAGGTTGGTAAGGATCTCATCTAACTTTCTTCCCCAGCCGTAACCGGCCCCGAGGGTCAAAAGGGCCCGGCCAACGATAACGTCAGCGCCAATACTGAGGTTGTTGATATCAA
>JAPUIL010000516.1 GCA_027297085.1 Verrucomicrobiota bacterium
AAAATGCGCCTGTGGCAGAATGAATTTTTCGGCGGGAGCAAGGCTGCTGCTCTTGGTTGGGCCGGGGCCCTGGCAAGCGCAGCGAACGCCGCACCAGCCCCAAAAGTCATCTGTCCCACAGGGATGCGCTCCTTATGGAAGTTCGCCGCGTTCCGCCCACCTGCAAGTATCTAGATACTTGCAGGTGGGCGCGCCTTGCGCTGCTTCCAGAATGAGCTGCACCACAGTCGCATTTTTAGTGCAAAGTGGTATTAATTACCGAACACTTCCTTTTTCTTCCTGGATGAATCATTTGGAAATAGCCCGAGTATATAGACTATTCTGTCTCACAGTGCTGGTAATCATGCTGACGAGCAGCCTCTCAGCCCAAGAGCTACCTGATGTCGAGCTGGAATCAGCCGAACGCCTTTTCACACTCAAGGTATTGCCAATCCTTTCCGAAAAATGTTTTGGCTGTCATGGTGACGATCCTGATGAAATCGAAAGCGGGTTGATCTTGCATACACGTGAAGATATCCTTATTGGTGGTGATGGTTTTGGAGATGTGCTTGTGCCTGGTGACGCTGAGGCGAGTTTCATGATGACTGCAGTGCGGTGGACGGATCCCGATTATGAAATGCCCCCCAAGGAAAATGATCGGCTAAGTGAACAGCAGATTTCGGATCTGGAGAAATGGATAGCCGGGGGAGCTCCATGGCCGGATGAGGAGGCTCAAGCGCGGTATCAGGCTGAGGAATGGTCGCAAGAGGAAACCGACGAGGGTATCTTGTTTAAAACGATTGGTGGACTTTCCGATGAATGGACTTACCGGCGTTATAAGCCTGAAAATATTTGGTCATTTCAACCGGTGGCAAAGGTCAAACCTCCGAGCGAGGGCTCTCATCCGATTGACGCATTTATCGATGCCAGAATTGAAGCCGCCGGGCTTACCGCTGCGCCTGTCGCAGATCCTGCAACTTTGATTCGGCGGGCAACCTATGATCTGAATGGGCTTCCTCCTTCGCCGAAAGAAATTGCTGCTTTCGAAAAAGCTTCTCAAGAGAATGACAGCGAGGCCTGGGAATCACTGCTGGACCGTCTCATTGAAAGTCCTCGCTACGGCGAACGCATGGCGCAGCATTGGTTGGATGTAACACGATACGCTGACACTAGTGGGTTCTCCAACGACTGGGAACGGTCAAATGCCTGGCGTTATAGGGATTATGTGATTCGTTCCTTTAACAAAGATAAACCGTATAACCGTTTTGTCATGGAGCAGCTAGCTGGCGACGAAATGGATCCGTTCGATCCTGAGATGATTGTGGCTGCCGGTTATCTTCGAACTGGACCTTGGGAACATACGGCAATGACTCCTATCCCGGTGAGCCGTCAGCTTTATCTGGATGATCTCGTGAATATTGTAGGTCAGACTTTCATGTCTACGACTATGCGTTGTTTTAAGTGTCACGACCACAAGTTTGATCCGCTACCAACCGAGGAATATTATCGCATGTATGCCGCGTTCTCGACGACCCAACCGGTGGAACGGGAAGCACATTACCTTCCCGAAGAGAACACTTCCGCATTTGAAGAACAACGTGAGCAGGTTCAGACCTTATTGGATTTTGCCGAGGAGAAGCTCGCCGAGCTGAAAACGATCGAAGAAGAACATGCCAAAGAATGGTTTGCCGAACGTGAACTGGAATATGTGTCGGCCGCCAAGCGCAAGATTCTTCCTGATGAGGAAAAACCGCCGCGTTTTTATGGTTTAAACTCAGCTCAGGAAGGGGAGATAAAAGTTCGGGAGCAGGACATTCGCATTTGGTCGCGCGCTATGGAGCGTTTCGAGCCGTTGGCCCAATCAGTTTATAGTGCAGGAATGGACATGACCAACTCGCAGAAACTGCGTGTTGCCGATCCGGCCAAGGCGGAACAAATCAAAAAGGCAAGGTCCTTACCCAAGAGTCATATTCTAACAGGCGGGGATGTATACTCTGAGGATAAGGAGGTCTCGCCTGGAGTTATTAGCGCTCTGGGAATACCAACCGCTTACGGGTCGAACGAGGATTTGTTTGCACTGCCCACTGGCATGAGTAGCCGTCGACTGGAGTTGGCCAAGTGGATTGCCCAACCGGAAAATCAGCTGACAACTCGCTCCATTGCGAACCGGGTATGGGCCTGGCATTTTGGCATCGGTATCGCTGCTAATCCCAATAACTTTGGTACTACTGGCAACAAGCCTACTCATCCGAAGCTCCTGGACTACCTGGCCAATCAATTCGTGGAAAGGGGCTGGTCTATCAAGAAATTTCATAAATTCATTATGACATCCGAAGCTTACAAGCGAGCCAGCGACCATCCGGATATCGAGGCGTTGCAAACCAAAGACCCTGATAATGATTTGTTGGCGGTATTTGAGCCACGTCGTTTAACCGCCGAGGAGATGCGTGACACGATGCTTTTTGTCAGTGGTTCGCTGAGCTACGACATGGGTGGACTACCTTCGCGACCTGAGATCAATATGGAGGTAGCTATGTCACCTCGCATGATTCAGTTTTCCTTGGCGCCGGCTTATCAACCATCCAGAATGCCGGAGCGCCGCAACCGTCGCTCTATTTACTCATTGCGCATTCGAGGTCTGGAAGATCCGTTCATGGAAGTGTTCAATAAGCCCAATGCCAATGCCTCCTGCGAACGCCGCGATTCACCTTCGGTGACACCACAAGTATTCACGATGATGAATAGTGATGAGGTGACAAGCCGCTCCTTGGAAATGGCTCTTCGATTAAATGAGGAAGCCAAGTCTTACAAGGATCAGATAACGCAAGGCTACCGATTGATTTATGGTAGCGAGCCAACCAGCAACGAGATGAAGGTGCTGACTCGTCATTACAAGGACATGGTAAAATACCATAAGAAAGTGGATCCTGAACAAGTAGTGTATCCAACTTCCATTACACGATCTTTGGTAGAAGAGTTTTCTGGTGAATCCTTCGAGTACGAGGAATACTTGAATATGTATGAGGAATACACGCCCGACCCGCAGGCTTCGGAAGTAGAGCCCGAAGTCCGAGCTATGGCAGATATTTGTCTCCTGTTTTTCAATTCCAACAAATTCGCTTTTGTGTACTAAATAAGATGAATAGTTTTAAGCAATTTTTCTATTCCTTTGTAGGAGATTTGTTCGCGACCTGTGTATCTATGAAAATGTCGCGAATAAATTTGCTACAAAAAGAGATTTCGCGACGATTTAAGATTCTCGCTACTCGCTTCTCACTCCTCCCTTCTTAATCATGAACCATCATCTTTGCAGTAGACCTTTATCCAATCCGCAATCCCGCCGGCAGTTCCTGTATGGCTTAGGAGCGTCCCTTGGCTCCGTTGCATTTTCCGACATTTTCTCTCGGTCAGCTACAGCCGCGCCTGCTGCGACGGCTGGACCGCTTGCGCCGAAGGCACCTCATTTCCCGGCCAAGGCTAAAGCGGTAATTATGCTTTTTATGGAGGGTGGTCCCAGCCATATGGATACCTTCGATCCCAAGCCTAAATTGAATGAGCTGCACCAGAAGAAGTTCGTGGCGGATGACAATATGCTATCACCCATGACGAATGGTGAGCGGTACTTTGTGCGCAGTCCGTATGAATTTAAACGTGCCGGTAAATCCGGCATCCCGATGTGCGAGCACTTTGTCCACATGGCACAGCCCGAAGTGGCGGATGAGTTGTGCATTTACCGAGGCTGTCAGGCCGAGTCGGTCAATCACCCAACGGCCTTGTATCATATGAATACCGGCAATCGATTTGGTGGAGACCCGGCCCTTGGCGCCTGGCTCACTTATGGGTTGGGAACGGAAAATCAGAACCTTCCCGGTTATGTGGTGATGACTGAGCTAGCCGCTCCTCAGGGAGGTAGCGGTAACTGGACCAACGGATTTTTGCCTGCTTATTATCAAGGCACCCAGCTCCGCTCTGAAGGATCTCCCATCCTGGATCTCAACGGTCCCAAATGGAAGAGCCGGGAGCACCAACGCAAGAATCTGGATGTGCTAAAAAAATTGAATCAGACCCACTTGAAAGACCATCCGCAACATCGCGATCTCGAAGCTCGGATGGAAAACTACGAACTGGCTTTCCGCATGCAGATGGAGGTTCCGGATATAGTCGATATCAGCAAGGAATCCGAGAAGACACGCGAGATGTATGGCCTCGATAACGACGAGACAGAGTCGTTTGGGCGTAAGTGTCTCCTGGCGCGCAAGTTGGTCGAGCAAGGTACCCGGTTTGTACAGATTTTCTCAGGTGGTTGGGATTCCCACGATTTTCTGGATCGCGCCCACAAGAATCGTATCTATTCGGTGGATAAACCTATCGCTGCCCTCATCAAGGATCTGAAGGCCCGTGGTATGCTGGATGAAACTTTGATTATCTGGACCGGTGAGTTTGGGCGTACTCCGGATAATCCACGTCGAGGTGGAGTAGCGGCTGCTGGTCGTGACCACAACAGTAAGGCCATGACTATGTTCCTGGCCGGTGGTGGTGTGAAAAAAGGTACGGTTGTGGGTGCCACCGACGAAATTGGCAACGAAGCAGTCGATGTTGTTCATCCCATTCGTGATTTACATGTCACGTTGCTGCATCTGATGGGATTGGATGATAACAAGCTGACTTATTTCCATGGTGGTCGATTCAAGCAGTTGTCGCAATTTGGTGGGGCGGTCATTAATGACCTGATCGCCTAGCACGCGCTCTTGCCCTGTGGGTAATCTCCTGAACATTGTCTTCCTAATGTTGTCCGACTTATGGGGTTGAAACTTGTGCGAAGCCTCTTAGGATTCTTCCTCTTCTACTCCTATGAATACCCTAAAATTAGTTCCTATCCTCTTTCTCTCTTCAATTTTTGGTGGGTCTGTTTTGTCTGCGGTCAGTCCGAAGGATCTGCCGGACGGCTTCACTACTCTCAATATTGGTGACTCCGCTCCTTATTTTTCTTTGCCGGGTGTGGATGGCAAAAACTACACCTTGGACGATTTCGCCGGGCCAGATGTGTTGGTGATATATTTCACGGGCACGCATTGTCCGGTTTCGCATGGGGTTGAGCTACGGTTACAGACCTTCTACGACGACTTTAAAAACAAAAGTTTCCAGCTGGTGGCCATCAATCCCAACCATTTTTCCGGGCTGCGGCCTGATGAACTTGGGTACACCGATTACGACGAAACCTTCGAAGATTCCAAGCGGTATGCTGAGGACCTCGGGTGGGAATTTCCATTTCTCTATGACGGTGACGATCAGCTTGCCGCCCGCGCTTATGGCTGCCTGGCAACGCCTCATGTCCTCATTTTCGATAAAGACCGGAAACTACGTTACAATGGACGTTTTGATGATTCGCGATTTCCGGATCCGGCCACGGTCAAACACTCGGATGCGCGCAATGCAGTAGTAGCACTATTGGCTGGCCAACCCGTTCCTGTGGAAACCACACGTCCCTATGGCTGTTCCACCAAGTGGAAAGAGCGTAGCGCCCACGTGGCGGAAGAAGAAGCTCAATGGCAAGGTATTGAAGCCACCATTGAGGAAATTAATGCGGCAGGCATTGCGGCATTGCGAAAAAACGGCACCGGCAAGGTCCGCTTAATTAACATCTGGGCTACCTGGTGCGCGCCCTGTGTTGAGGAGTTTCCCGATCTTACGGCTATCGCCCGAAAGTTTAGCCGCCGTGAATTTGAGCTCATCACGATCTCGTTGGATGTCCCGAGTCAGAAATCAAGGGCGGTCGACTTTCTCGGCAAACATCGAGCTATTATGAGCGATAAATTGCGCAAGACGGTCGAGGCTGAAGGTCGCACCACCAATAACTACCTTTACACCGGTTCAA
>JAPUIL010000517.1 GCA_027297085.1 Verrucomicrobiota bacterium
GGAAATGGAGGCGCTTACCGGAGCATCTGTGGCTGCACTAACGCTCTACGATATGTGTAAAGCACTCTCTCACGATATCTGCATACGCGAAACGCGATTGATTTCCAAAACAGGTGGGAACCGGGATTTCCAGGCCGGGCAATCATGACGATTCAATTATATTATTTTGCCCTTCTGCAGGACCAGCGAGGTCTGGCTGAGGAAACTATTGAGTTGGATTCACAGTCGGTAGCAGACCTGTATGCCAACCTGAAATCCAAGCATGGGTTTACCTTGGAGCCTCAAGCTCTCAGGGTTTCGGTGAACCAGCAATTTGTCGCTTGGGATACCGAGCTTAAAGATGGCGACGAAGTTGTTTTTATACCACCGGTTTCAGGCGGCTGATAAACCCATATGATTTACGGAGTTGAGCCGTCGAGATTGATGAGTGCCCCATTTCCGTGGATGAATCCTGATCTTAATCTAAATCAAAAATCGAAGAATCCTTGAGCAAAGGCAGGGTGTGTCACGCCGGGACCGCCGAGTTGAGTAGGAGTAGGTTTTGGTAGATCGCTGCGCCATCCGAAGCCTTGGCAATAAGCGCAGCAGAGCGAATCAAGTGCGATAAAGCGCGTTTATCTTTATATACCCCTCGGTTAGGTCACATCCCCAAACTGTTGCGTCAGAATCACCTAATCCTAAGTTGACCGAAATTGTCACTTCTTTTGCATCTTTAAGGTATTTCTCGACCGTATCATCCTGTATTCCCGTAGGAGCTCCTTGTTCAAAAACCGTATGTTCGCCAAAGGATATTTGGATTATTTCGGGTTGTAGGCGTGGATCGAAGGTCTTTCCGAGTGCCATGGCCACACGACCCCAGTTGGCGTCTGCACCGTAGACAGCTGTTTTAACTAAGGGCGAATTGACCACCGATTTAGCCATCGTTTTGGCCTGTTCCTCATCTATGGCTCCAGATACGATCACCTCGATCAATTTAGTTGCGCCTTCTCCATCTGCTACGATCTGTTTCGACAATTCGGTGGCTGCTTCCAGGAAGGTTGACTCGAAAAGCTCTAAATCGACCGGACCGGCTAGACCATTTGCCATAATCGCCACCGTATCGCTGGTGCTCGTATCGGTATCAATGCTGAGGCGGTTGAAAGATTTATCTACCACCCGTTTCAAGATCGCTTGGAGCTTACCGCTTGGAATGTCCGCGTCAGTTACCCAAAAAGAAAGCATGGTGGCCATGTTCGGTTCGATCATCCCCGCTCCTTTGGCCATACCGATCAAAACCGTTTCTCCGACTTGATAGCGCACAAGCTTGGCGTGCGTGTCGGTGGTCATGATGGCTTCCGCCGTGGCCTCCCAGTTATCAGGTCCCAACTCATCCTTACAACCTGTGATAGCTGACAGAATTTTATCCATGGGTAGTTGTACCCCAATTACACCGGTGGCATTCGGTAGAATCAGTTCCGCCTCAATTCCTAACTCAGCGCCCACCGCTTCCATCTCTTTGCGAGCATTCTCTAAGCCTTCCCGGCCGGTAGCCACGTTGGAAATGCCACTGGTTATAAAAAACGCCTGGGTTTTTCCTGTCTTGATCAGCTTCTTTCCGAGAGTGACCGGAGCCCCGCAAAAAGTGCTTCGTGTAAACACGGCTGCCGCACTGGCTTCTACTTCGGAGAAAATCAAGGCAAAGTCCTTGTTCTCATCCTTGATACCAATATATTTGCCTAGGCAGGTGAATCCTTTGGGTGTCATGACTTTTTAACTACGAAGCGTTCCAAGAATGGGGTCTATCAGTATATGAAGTTGTGGTATGTCAACAATTGAACAAAACACGAAAAGAACCAGCAAGAGAGCTACAACGAACCACAAAGCTTTTTCGTGGATCAATTTCTCTGGGGTTTGGGCCCGGGAAGCTGGCTTCAGAGCAACGCGCAAGTAACTGGCAAAGAGGGCCGATATGAAGGGGAACAACAGAAGGTATTCTATTCGATACTTGATTAGAAATACTGCCATCATGAACGCGGATAGGAGCGCATAGAAAAACGAAGAAACCAGAAGTCTTTCACCGGTGTAAATTCTAAATACCCGCCGGTATGCGGTGAGGGCATCATCACCTTGAATTGTCCGAACGGTTTGGTACTCGGCATAGCGTTTAATACCCATAAGAAAGGCTCCTCCCATCCAATATGCCAATAGAACACTACTGGGTGGTATCTGAGATTCGGTTACTAGAAACCAGCCGACTAGAAAGCGGAGCGGATTGTTAAGCGATTCAGTTAAAACATCGATGAAAGGTATATCTTTGCTGCGAATAGGTTTTAAATTATAAATCCATCCACTGATCAGAAGCACCACCTGTATCCTGAAAACCCATGGGTTTATTAACAGAGAAATTCCAAGGCCTGCTGCCACAAGAACACCGTATTCGAAGAGGATAATTAATTTGTTGGGTTGGCGTAGAACGAAAGGACGTTGGGCCTTCAGAGGATGATGACGATCGTATGCCGCATCCAGCCAGTCGTTCAACACGTAGTTGGCAGAAGCAATGAGACAAGTAGCCAGAAGTCCTAAAATGATTGGGAGCACTAGCTCTGACAAAGGAGGAACATCAGGGCGACACAACACCCATCCTGTCACCAACCCAGGCAGCACGAACAACTGTTTTACCCAATGGTCTACTCGTGCGACGAGGAAGTAGTCTTTAGGTTTAGCGAGTTCCATAACTGGATGGCTGCTGATGTTTAACAATAATCAGCAGGGAGTCCCGCAGGTTAAGAGGTACAGTAATTCGTTTCATCCAGTTAAGGGGCCGCAGTCGCAACCAACTTGGGAAATACTGCATGAACCTGACCCACAAATAATCTATGGTAAAGTACCAACCGGGCCGGTTTTGGGAGACGATTTCAAGTCCAGCCTTCCGACAGGCCATCGCCAAGGTTTTCTTGTTGAAGTAGCCGATATGCGCCATCCGGAAATGCCACCACTTACGGCCTAGAATTCTGGCAAACCATGACCGGCAATCGGGGGTCACAATCATGGCAACACCTTGCTCTTTCAATCGCGCCCCCACCTCCTTCAACAATCCAATGGGATCTGCCACATGCTCAATAACATCGATTACTGTAATGGTATCATACTTCTTCTCTTCTGGGACATCGCTTAAAATACCCTTTGTCACTGGGAGATTCTGTTTAACGGCCTGCTCCTGTAACCAGGTGGATGGTTCGATTCCGGTGGCATCGTAACCCGATTTTATAGCTGCCTCCACTAGAATTCCAGATCCCGCTCCTACGTCCAGCAGCTTTCCGCTTTTTTGATATTTTTTAAGCTTTCGAAGAAGAGCTTCCGATTGGAGGAATCTTTCATTCCTGCTATTCTCATAGGCCTGGTCTTCCAATTGCTCATAGTAAGACAATACATCCGGCAGGTCATTGCATTGCATGAAACCGCAGCTGGAGCATTGGTAGACAGCACTGGTCTGGCCGTAATGAGCATCGGTGATGGCAAA
>JAPUIL010000518.1 GCA_027297085.1 Verrucomicrobiota bacterium
ACTTTACCGAGCATGCCATGGACTTTATCGAAACCAACCGGGAGAAACCTTTCTTCTGTTATATTCCGTTCAATACTCCGCATTCGCCCATGATGATATCGGATCATTTCTACGGTAAATTCGAAGGGAAGGATCCGGCCATGCAGCACAGGGATCCGGAGCGGGAGGATGTTATGATGACGCGGGCGGCTCTGGCTATGTGCGAGAATATCGATTGGAACGTGGGGCGCATTCTCAAAAAACTCGACGACCTCAAACTGAGTGACGACACCATCGTCATCTATTTTTCAGACAACGGTCCCAACTCCTATCGCTGGAATGGAGGAATGAAAGGTCGCAAAGGTACTATCGATGAGGGTGGCTTACGTTCGCCATTTTTTATACGCTGGCCGAACAACCTTCCGGCCGGTGCCAGAATACCACAGATAACAGGTGCTATCGACCTGCTACCGACCCTAGCCGAATTGGTTGGTATTGATGTGAAGAGCAACAAGCCCATCGACGGTCGAAGCTTTCACCCACTATTGCTCGACAAAGAATCGACTTGGGAACCGCGTACCCTGTTCGCCATCAAGGGGAATCAGGTGAGCGTTCGCACTCAGCGCTTTCGGCTAGATGCTGCTGGTCAGTTGTTCGACATCGAGAAAGACCGGGGACAACGTACCAATGTAGCCAAGCGTCATCCTCAGGTGGCTGCTGAATTACTTAGTCAGGCGAAGATGCATAACAAGAAAATGCAGGTCGACTTCAATAAATACGCTCAGCGCCCATTTACTGTGGGGTACGGTCCTTCCACCACCTTGCCTGCTCGCGATGGTGTGGAACACGGTACGATCAAGCGAAGCTCCACAGCACCCAACAACTCTTTCTTCACTCACTGGACGAGCGCCGATGATTCGATTACCTGGGATGTCGATGTAGGCAAGACCGGTGAGTACGAAGTCACTGTGTTTTACACCTGCGCTGATGGAAACGAAGGTGCTACATTAATACTGTCTATGGAGAATGCCAACTCTGTTCAGGCCAAGGTCCTCGATGTATTTGATCCTCCTCTTTACGATAAATCAAAAGAGCGTGTCTCAAATTCGCACTACTTTGTGAAAGATTTCAATCCTCTCAAATTAGGCAAGCTACACCTGGAAATGGGAACGGGAACTCTTCGTCTCGGCGCACTTGATATCAAAGGCAAACAAGTGGTCGATGTGCACTCACTGAAATTGAATTTGATCGATTGAATCCTTACACACTCGTGCTATGAGTCGAAAATCCCTGGCAAGCCTACAATAAGTGGCCTGAGGATCACTCGGTTGATACGCATCCAAAAGGAAAACACGGTCCCGATGAACGCGTTCAGAAAATCACCCTTAACCTGCTTCAAAAAATTGGCTGAAAACTAATACCAACCTTTTCTGATTAACTCCTCCATTGCATTCGATCTCTTGGCTTCATTTTATTGAAGCATGAAACCACACTTTATCTTACTGGTAGGACTCCTGACGACTGCCTCCCTTTTCGGAGTTGGAGCTTCGCCGGATGCAATTATCCACGCAACTGAGTACGACTCGCTCCAGGCAGCGTTTGATGCAGTGCCTGAGACAGGCGGTGTTGTTTATATTCCTCCAGGTGATTACGAGCTATTTGAACCGCTGGTACTGCGTCGGGAGAACACACGGATCGAAGGGTCGGGCGCTGCCACGCACTTGATTAACAAGAACGAGTCGGGAAAACCGGCGCTGCATATCCGCCCGGATGAATATGCCTCAGACGAGAAGACACGCATGTGGAGAGTTCAGATAGGAAACTTTCGCATCAGCGGCAATCCCAAGAGCGGACCCGGCGTTCATGCCCAGGGAATTCAAGAGATATTCATCCATGGACTCTCGGTGGATCACAATGGAGGTGACGGCATTTTTTTGGAAAACTGCTACGAAGATCCGCGCATCGCTAATTCCATACTGACGTATAACGCCAAAGCCGGTTTAAACATTGTGGCTTGCCACGACATTGTTGTTAGCGACAACCAATTTGAGGAAAACCAGGATGGGGTGCGCTGTATCGACAGCTTTAACCTCTGTATGAACGGCAACAATTTGGATGATCACCTGCGCCACGGAGTGGTGATCGAAAACACTTACGGATCCGTTTTGTCCGGCAACATGATTGAGGAGTGCAATGGCACTGCTATCATCCTCGATCGTGACTGCTACGGAATTACTCTGAGCGCCAATGTGATTGCTCACGAACTGGGGGGTGGGGTGGATCTTCGCGATGCCCACGGCTGTGTGATATCCGCAAACACTTTCGTCATCGTGCACAACTTTTCCGTGCGGGTGGGCAAGGATAGCGGCCGAATCACCCTTACCGGAAACAATTTTTCCAACAGCTATCTCGGAGGTGGCCAGGACAAACGCCCCTTTGATGATGAGAGGCCCATGCAACGCGACGTTGGTACCGGCATCGTGCTGGACAATACTTCCAATATCTGCATCACCGGAAATTCTTTCTCTGGCCTCTCAGAAAATGCGGTGGAAGCTCTGGGTGATTGCAGCCGGATCATTGTTTCCGCCAATTTGGTTACCGACATGCACCGGCGCAGTACCACCAAGAATCCCGCCTTCAATCTTGGCACCGCATACGCTACCAGCATCGTTCGAGACAATATTGTTCAATAGGACCTCTTTTAAACATTACGCCCCAAACTTTTGTCTTAGTTGCTATGTTATTGTACAGGTGGAGTTTTGGTATACCCAAACACTCACAAAATTTCGGATTGAAAATTGAGAATCATTTTAAAATGCCTTCAATAAAATGTAGGAGGGAGCTTGCTCCCGAACCGAGAGCACCTGGATAATCGCCACCAAGGTGGCTTGTATGTTCAATCGACTGTTTCAGGGCAATTAGACAAACCGGAAATGTGTGACACGCTTAAGTATATACCGGATTTTCGGCAGTATAATTGGTTGATTACTGAGCCTTGTTACCGGTCCAATGTGAGGTATAATCATTGCGATTTATATATAATGAAATATTTGAGCCAGATTTCAATGAATCACCCATATTTGCCACCCATGACCTACTTATGAAATTTTTCTATTGGTGTGACCATGAGAACCCCAGATTGTCGCCGATTATAAAAAGCGCGGAGAATAACCAAATCGAAGTTCAGCAGATAGGTGCCGGCCCGATCGAGGGCGAATGGAGCACTAGTCTATTTAAACAACGCGCACTTTTTGAGGCAGTTAAGAATCTGCCTGACGACGAGATCGTTTGCGCCACCGATGCGTTTGATGTTTTTTATCAACAGGATTCTGAATACCTCAGAAAACAATTCCTGTCATTCAATCAGGAGATCGTGTTTTCCGCTGAAAGAGGCTTCAGTCATCAGTACCTGAAATATAAACCTTATTACGACAAGAGACGTCAGGCATCACCTTACAAATACCTCAATGCGGGAAATGTGATCGGTTATGCGGGAGCAATTCGAAAACTATACAAACCCGGCCGTCTCTTTTCTATAAAAGTGGCCTTAACGAGACAACATCACATCAGGCGAGTACTCCATCTCTGTAGCTATATTTATGCGCGAATTCGCTCAAAAATTACTGGCCAAAAAGTGAGTAATTTCTTCTTTCCATGGTATTATTACAGCGATCAGGCCATCATGGCAAAAAGGGTTGCTAGGAATTTTCGCCAGCTTTCTATCGATCTGGATAGAAGTTCTAAACTTTTCTGGTGCACGGCCTTCGAATGGAAAGATATAGAGCATCACTATCGACTTGTGGATGGCAAACTACAGAACTTACATACCGGGCATATTCCGGCTTGTATACACGTTCCTGATAGCGCCAATTACGAATATGTATTCTTAAGGCTTTTCGAATTGGTTCACGGGTCGTAGCCGCAATTTTACCATGCCATCGCGGTACCCTCTGGGAGGATGTATTCAAGCTATTAGCTCCTAACTCTTCTTGTCCTCATCCGCCGAATACCATTCGATCTGCGGCATG
>JAPUIL010000519.1 GCA_027297085.1 Verrucomicrobiota bacterium
GGGGGTCAAACCTTAAATCCCGCATTGGCATGCACCAGCCGTCGCCTTAGCAGGCTATGGTTAGGCACGGCGATTGCAAGGAATGACCCCGAAGCCGGTCTTGCTTCGATATTTGACAAAAAACCGCTTAAGTGAGTGCCATTCGGGTTACCACACATATCTGGTTAGAGCCGCAGATTATTTTTTTGTGGTTTAGACAAAATACGGGTACAGTGCCGTTTAACTGATAATCACGCTCAATGGCTGACAATTCCGCATCTTGGAAATATTATTTCGACCAATGGGGTCCTGCACTCCTGCTTTTCGCGAGGCAACAGACAGGATACCTGGCGGATGCGGAAGATGTCGTTCAGGACGCGTTTATCAAGGTATGGAAAAAATATGACCAGAAAACCCCCATCACCAAGTCTCTGCTATTCACCGCTGTCCGGACAACGGCTATCGACCATGCCCGATCTCAAGGTCGGCGCCAAAAGCGGGAAAACCGAGTCTATGAAGAAGCCGGTGGGAATACGACTCTGTTTCAGAGAACCCTGGAAACACAGGAACGGAATTCGATTCTGGAAGATGCAGTATGGAAACTCACCAAAAACCAACAGGAAGTCCTGGTTCTCAAAATATGGGGTGAACTTACTTTCGACGAAATTGGCAAGTCTCTTGACATTTCAACCAATACAGCTGCTTCCCGCTACCGCTACGCATTGGAACACTTAAAGAAACAACTAACGCCATCACTCATATGACATTTTCAAACGAAGAGCTGGAAAAAGAACTGGCGTCCCTGAAACCACAAGCGCCGTCAGAGATACTGGAAGCCAAAATTGATACGGCACTTCGGGGTCCGGAGGAAAATTATCAGAACTTCCCTAATCGGTTCTGGCCCAACATTGTCTGGGCCGCTGCAGCCAGCCTGGCCCTCGTCGCCGCTATTTTCTTTTTCGGACCAGGTACTGAAGACGAGTCTCTATCGATTAATCTGACTCAATATAATTCCACAGAAACAATCTCCACTGAGTTCAATGGCTACGAACCCATTGAGGCCGAGCAACACTTAATCGAAGCACTGGATGAAGGCATAATCTTCAACTCAGACAACGAACCCATGCGTAGACTGCGTTACCAATTTGTGGATACGGTAACGCTTGTCCACAAAACAGACGGAAGCGTATTCAGAATGGAAGTACCGAGAGAAGAAGTGCTCTACGTTCCACTTACCCTATTATAACCTTTCAACCCATCAATCGTCATGAAATCTAAACTAAGTCTCATTACAGCATTCAGTTTAATCTTAAGCTCCCTGGTCGCACCACTCACAAACGCACAATCTAACGTGAAGGAAGTCACGGAAGAGGTCGAGATGGTAACCTTCCTTGGTGTTGAAACCAGCAGGGTTAGCAACGCATTGCGCAACCACATCGATATACCAGACGGTGTTGGCTTAACAATCGACCATGTCGCAGAGGGTTCAAGCGCCGAAAAAGCCGGTCTTCAACAGTATGATATTCTTTTAAATCTGAACGACCAGATCATAATCAACCAGGAACAGTTAAGCACCTTGATCCAATCGAAAAAACCGGGAGACACGGTGAAAATCGAGGTCCTGCGAAAAGCCAAGAAACTCAATTTCAAAGTGAAGCTCGGTGAAAAAGAAGCGACCAAATACCATCGATTCCGGCACAATTTAAAAATGCCTTTCATGCCTCAGCATTCTATGCCAGCGAAAGGCCATTGGGATTTTAATTTCAACATGGAGGAATTTGGGAAGCGGATGGAGGAATTCGTTGAACATGCAGCCGAAATGGGAAATAAAGCCCTACAGTATCTCCCGGAGATCATCATCGAACGCGAAGAGGAGGATGGCACCAAGCGGATCACGACTATAGGCAAGGGACAAAAGAGGGTTTCGATAGCACATGAAAACCTGATTGCCACCATGGAAACTAAAGACGGTAAAAAACATTATACTATTTCCGAAAAAGATGGCGAAAAGGTCGAAACACTCTACGAAGGCGAGGAACTAACCGAGGACGAAATCGCAAAATTTCCTGACAATGTTCAGGCCATCATCAAACGATTGCAGGACATGAAGACCTTCGGCTGGGAGTCCATGGGCAACATAAACAGCAAAAATATTCGAGTCATCATCAATACCGGCAAAGAAGAAGCCAGGGCACCTGAACCGCCCACCAGCGAAGACGACGCCTGAGAAAAACTTTCTACGAGGATTAATACCATTTTATCATTCTAAATCTAAAGTGGTATAATACCTTAAGCGTTGAAATCACTCTTTAGCCCGGATGGCTCTCCTATGCTGACCGGACTTTTTCTTGTAGGACAATCAGGACCAGAATTTGCGAGCCTCTTCCACGTCCAATCCGATCTGATTCCTCAACGCTTCCAAGTCTTCGAATTTCTGCTCAGGACGAAGGAAATGAAACCATCGGACTTTCAAACGATCGCCGACTCCGAAGGGACAATCCGCCAACACATGGACTTCAAGCACCAGATCATCCGATCGCTCCACCGTCGGCCGGACACCAAAGTTTGCGACTCCTTTCACCGAGATGGTTTCGCCCTCTTTGATCCCTTCTACCTCCACGCAGTAGACACCCAAGGGTGGTTTTAATTCAAGAGACCAGGGAAGATTGAGCGTGGGAAATCCTACCTTCGAACCGAGTTGCTTACCTGCGACCACCCTCCCGATGGAAAAGTAAACTTCGCCCAATAACGCATTGGCGAGTTCCATTTCACCTGCGGTAAGGTGTTTTCGGATACGGGTACTACTAATCGGTTCGCCATCATAAAATACGCGTTCGACATTTATTACGTGTACACCGGCATCCAACCCAAGCCGCACGAGCATTGGTATATCTCCCACCCGACGCTTACCAAAACGCCAATTGGAACCCACGTGGATTGAACTCAAATTCGGCAAACAACGCTTTAAATAATCCACTAAATCTTCCGCTTCAATAGCAGCGAAGGCTGCATCAAACGGTTGCTGAATAATATATTCGATATTGTGAGCCTGCAACAACTCAGCTTTTATCCCGGGTGACATTATCATCTCTACCGGATCTTCTGGACGAAACAACCGGCTAGGATGTGGCCAAAAAGTAAGCACTCCGCACACACCATTAGAAGCATGCGCCGATTGAACCGCCGTTTCTATAACGGCCTGATGGCCCAGGTGAACGCCATCGAACATACCAACCGCAAGATGCAGAGGCTTGTCGGGAAAACCGACAGCCTTAAGGCTTTCAAACTGGATGGTGGTTTCTGCTGCCACAACGTTATTAATCCGCGTCTGGTGTAAGTGCGCGGTACCCGGGTATCAGGTATTTACTGATTTCGGAAAGTGGTTGCTCTTCAAATTCTTTAAGCTCAACCGCGTCTTTTATATTTAAATTATTCGATGCCGTTCTACGCAACTGCGTTAGAATTCCACCACAACCCAAATTCTTACCAAGATCATGCACAAGGCTTCGAATGTAGGTTCCTTTGGTGCAATAGACGTAAAACTTGCCCGAGGGACGCTCCCAGGAATTTAAAGTGTATTTTGAAAGGCGAATGAAACGTGGTTCCCGGTGCACTTCCTTGCCCTTTCGGGCGTGTTTGTAGAGCGGCACGCCATTCACCTTGACAGCGGAAAACATGGGAGGCGTTTGATATTGGTCACCAATAAAGATGTTCATCTGCTCGACGATCAATTCCTCTGTTATGGATTCCGGAACCTCGTGGATCTCCAGGATTTCTCCATCAATGTCGTGTGAGTCTGATACCTTTCCGAGCTCGAACGTTCCTTCATACTCCTTGTCCAGACTCATGAGACGGGACGAAAGTTTCGTAGCTTTGCCGACCAGAATAATGAGCAAGCCTGTAGCCAGTGGATCCAGGGTGCCTGCATGCCCCACGCGTTTCATTTTCAATTTGCGCCGTACCCGGTCAACCACGTCATGGGACGTGATGCCGGTTGGCTTATCAATCAACAAGACACCTTCAAAATCATTTTGTAACTGGGCCATAACCTACATAAAATCAGGAAGCTGAACTTACATTCTCCAATTGCACTTCGATCGCTTTGAGCAATAAAGGAAGAAACTCTTCGATGGTCGAATCGAAATTCAACCCTGCCGCAGCGGCGTGACCTCCGCCGTTGAACTGCTTGGCAATGGTATCGACCCGGTACTTCTGCTCCTTAGCTCGCAGACTACCCTTAATCTTACCAGCGTTTTCTTCAACTAGTACTCCGATATCCACCCCGTCGATACTGCGGGCATAATCTACCAGACCTTCAGAGTCTTCGGTCCTGGCACCCACTTGCTCGTAGATACCGTCCGTTAACAATCCAACGCAAACTCGGCCGTCGAAATGAAGAGTGAATGATTTTAAGAAACTTTGCAGCAACTCCAATTTGGCAAAACTCTCCCGCTCATAGAGCTCCAAATTCACGCGATTGAGATCAACTCCACATTCAATCAATATGCCCGCCAAATCAAAGGTATGCTTGGTAGTGGAAGGAAAACGAAACTGACCCGTATCAGTGGCAATACCTACGTAAAGAGCATTGGCCGTATCGCTATCGATCTCATACCCGCAATCCAGAAAGTATCCGGCAAGAATCTCACCCGTAGCCGAAGAAGTGCCTTCGATCAAATTCGTTTCGCCATACAAGGTATTCGAAATATGATGATCGATATTGCCTAAGGGCTTGGGTATCCGGCTTGCAACATCGGCTCCGGACCGTTTGTCGTCGGCACAATCCACGGCTACAACCTCCCAACCTGAAAAGTCGAAGTCTGCCCCCAAATGGAAAGGTGTATTTTCCACTAAAAATTTCAAAGTGGCTGGAACATCGTCCTGATTAACACACACAGACTCAATGCTTAAAGACCGCAGAACCCTGCAAAGAGCTACCTGCGAACCTATGCAATCGCCGTCGGGTCGAACATGACCGATAACGGCCACTTTCTTTCCTGCCAGAGATTCAACAAGCGATTTAAACTCAGGAGCGGTTTTTGGATAGTAAGGCATCAGTCTAAAATTTCGGGAGGTAATTCTTCTTGGGCAACTTCATCGATCAGATCAACCATCTCAACGCCGCGTTTAATGGATGGATCATAGAAAAACTTCAGAAAAGGAAGATACTTTAGCACAATCCGTTTACCCAACTGGAAACGAATATTATGTGCATTTTTCCGAAAAAATTTCTCGGCCTTCTTTTTTTCATCCTCTCCACCTATGACTGAGTAGTAGACGCGCCCGTTTCGAAGATCGGGAGATATCGAGACATCGGTAATGGTTATATAAACCGTCTCGCCCTGGAATCGAGTGTGGAGCAAATGGCTGACTTCCTGTTGGACCAGGACATTAACACGTAGATTTCTCTGGCCCATGATCGGCAATCGTTAGTTGTATCCGAGTATTCGCTACACGCTCTACAGAGAGGCCCGTTTCTTCTCGATTTCGTAGCACTCAATGACGTCGCCTTCCTGAAAGGATCCAAAGTCAGTCAATTGAACACCGCACTCATAACCTGTGCGCACTTCGGTAACATCGTCCTTGAAACGCTTAAGCATGGATACCTTGCTGTCGAAAATCGATTCACCGTTGCGAAGAACCCGCGCTTTGGCGTCACGGGCAATACGTCCATCGGACACAAAACACCCCGCAACCATCGTGCGACCTACTGGGAAGAGCTGGCGAACCTCTGCTGTACCCATCTTCTTTTCAACCAATTCTGGATCGAGCTTGTCAGCCATCACCTCCATCACCTGATCCACCATTTCGTAAATGATATTGAATTGCATGATTTTAACGCCCGCGTGTTTGGCGATAGGAGCCACACCACTTTCAAGTCGCACATTGAATCCGATAACTGTGGCATCCGACGTACTGGCAAGATCCACGTCCTGCTTAGTGATGCCACCAACTTCGGCGGAAATCACTTCCAGATCCACCTTGGGACTTTCAATCGCTTCAAGAATATCCACCACCGCTTCCACAGAGCCGTAAACATCGCATTTAACAACGACTTTCAGAACCTTCTTCCGTGTCTGTTCAATCGCTTCAAACAAAGTTTCGATCGTGGCAGGTTTGACCTCTTCATCCTCGACCACATTGCTTTCGCGCTGATGCTCGATGCGGCGTTCTTCGGCCATACGTTTGGCGGCCTTTTCGTTTTTCACCACTTCAAATTCTGAACCACTGTCAGGAGTGTCTGACCAGCCGACTATGCGAACCGGGGTGGAAGGTGTGGCCTGTTTCACAGTTTGGCCGTTCTCGTCTATCATGGCTCGCACTTTGGCGTAGCTTGTCCCGCAAATGACCGCATCGCCAACTTTTAGAGTACCCTTCTGAACGATGACCGTGGCAGTGGGGCCACGACCCACTTCCATTTGCGATTCAATCACGGTACCTGCGGCTGCACCCTTGGGGCTGGCCTTCAATTCCATGACCTCGGCCTGCAGATTGATCATCTCGAGAAGCTCCTCTACATTCTCACCTTTCAGGGCAGACAGGGCTACTGCAATGGTTTCACCGCCCCAGTCTTCCGGCGTAATATTACGCTCCTGCATCTGAGTTTTTACCCGGTCCAAATTCGCGCCCTTGGAATCTATCTTGTTGATCGCCACAATAATGGGATCTCCTGATTGCTCGGCAAACTTCAGCGCTTCATCCGTCTGGGGCATAAAACCGTCGTCGGCGGCAACCACCAGAATGGCCAAGTCGGTTACATGGGCTCCCCGTTCGCGCATTTTAGAAAACGCGGCGTGACCCGGGGTATCGAGGAAAGTAATTTTATTATCCCCATGCTCCACCTGATAGGCACCGATGTGCTGGGTAATTCCGCCGAATTCGCCAGCTACTACATCGGTTTTGCGAATGTAGTCGAGCAGCGTGGTTTTTCCATGGTCGACATGACCCAGAATACAGACAACCGGAGGTCTTGGCTCAAGAAACTGACTTTCATCGACTTTGACTTCCTCCTTCTTTGGAGCTGGTGGTTTTTCTTCACCGCGGTGTTTCACCTCGAGTAGAAAGCCATGTCTTTCGGCCAGTTTAACAGCTACTTCTTCGTCAATAAACTGATTCATGGAGGAGAATATCCCCATTTCCATGAGTTCAGATATGAGACGGAAAGGTTTCAGGCCGATGAGCAATGCAAACTCCTTAACCACGATAGGTGGTTTCACAGTCACCATTTTCACATCTCCATCAGCTGGAACCTCAGAACTTTCGGACTGATCGGTAACGGCAACTGGAACAGGCGGAGGAGCACTAATGCCAGGTGTGGCGGGAGCTCGGCCAGCAAGTGGAGGCGGTGCGCCAGGCGCATTGGAAATAGGAGTGCTCGGACTCACTGGAGCGGGAGCAGCAGGAACTGACGGCGGTTTGGGCGCATTTCCGGTAGGCAAAGTCGGCGGCACAGCTGGCGCAGCTTTTACCAGGGGCGGAGGCGGAGGGGGAGCAGCTGGGGCAGGCGTAGCGGCAGATTTCCGCTTCTCCTCTTCTTCGAGACGC
This sequence comes from Verrucomicrobiota bacterium, assembly GCA_027297085.1. GTDB lineage: Bacteria > Verrucomicrobiota > Verrucomicrobiia > Opitutales > UBA2995 > UBA2995. Next base: position 7,525 of record JAPUIL010000519.1, read on the forward strand.
TTCTCCTCTTTTTCCCTGTCTATATCCGCTTTTGACCGAACGAATGCACTGAGGGGAGGTGGGGCCGGATGCGTTGGGGCCTCCTTCGGTTCTTCGACGGGAGCGGGAGCCTCTGGCTCAGGAGCACTTGCCTCTTCAGCGACAGGTTCCTTGTCCTTGGTTAGTTCCTCAATCAAGGATTCTGCAGAAATCGGGTCAATACCACTCGACGCGGTAGATACTGCATATCCCCGTTCCTTGAGTAGCTCGACGATTTCCTTGCTGGCAATCCCGGTCTGTTTCGAAATTTCGTGAATTCTGACACTCATATGTTCGTTCCGCCAAATTGCTGGCAGTAGGGTTTGGACCTATATGACTTTTTATTCCTTGGAATGGAATTCGCTGACTTTGGTTAAAATGATATTCGCTTCTTCATCGGTAAATCCGGAATCAACCAAGTCGGAGGTTTCAACGCCTGTAAATGCATCGGGACTCACCAGTCCAACCGCAACCAGACGGTTGGCGAGCTCATCGCTGATACCGGGGATTTGGTTAAGACCCGCTATAGCGCGCTCCTTGCGATCCTCAAATCCTCCAGCTACCTTTTCCTTGCTGATGTCCAGACGCCAGCCCATCAGGCGTGATGTGAGACGCGCATTCTGACCACGCCGGCCAATCGCCACAGATAAATCGCGATCGTTTACTTCAAAGTGAATGCGCTTGTTGCGCTCGTCGATTTCCACATTCAACGGCACCGCAGGTTTTAAAGCCTCGGCCAACATTTCCTTCGGATCATCGAAATGACGGATGATATCAATCTTTTCGCCACCGAGCTCTCGGACAATGCTCTTAACACGAGCTCCGCGGGCACCCACACAAGCGCCTACTGGATCCACTTTCTTGTCCCGGCTGGCAACAGCGATCTTGGTGCGGTAACCCGGCTCGCGGGCCAGGGCCTTGATAACAACGGTTCCATCGGAGATCTCGGTAACTTCCAATTCCATAAGTCGACGGATAAATTTCGGATGTGCGCGGGAAAGGATCAATTCCGGACCACGGTTGGTTTGCTCAATGGCCAAAAGTAAACAGCGAATCCGCTCACCCGGTGCATAATCTTCGCCAAAAACTTTTTCACGTCCGGGCAAAAGAGCCTCGGCCTTACCAAGATCAATAATCAGGTCGTTGCGCTCACGCCTTCGCACGATACCGGAAACCACATCGCCAATTGAATCTTTGTAATCATCGAAAATGCGTTCCTTTTCGAACTGGCGCACCTGTTGCATAATGGCCTGCCTGGCAGTTTGCGCAGCAATCCGTCCCAGGAAAGCCGGGTCGATTGGCTTTTCCAACACACCTCCAAGCTCAGCATTCCGGTCGATCAGCTTGGCCTTTTCAATATGGATCTGGGTACGCGGATCACTTATGGAATCTACAATATCCAGGAGGATAGATGCGTGAAGGCCACCGGTCTTCGGGTCGATTTCAACTTTAAGCTCTTGACCAGCGTTCACGCCCTTGGCGGCCGCTGTTTTAATAGCAAGAGAAATGGCTCCGATCATATCTTCACGATCGATACCCTTCTCCTTCTCCATGTATTCCAGGACGGATAGAATTTCGCTGCTCATGTCAAAAAAAGTGATAAAAAAAAGCGGGCTGAATAGCCCACTTCCCAGTGTTGGAAAAGTGTTGAAAGGCAGCATAGTTAAACCCCTGCCAGACCCATGTCAAGTGTCCATAAAGCGGGAGTTTGGGTTACCTATTTTTCCCGGGTTGGAGCAGTTAAATCGAGCAATTGCTGCAGAATCCCCTGCAAGCCTCCGTTGCAGATCGGGATTGGCCGGGATGCCCCTGCCGTTACTTCCTTTGACACTTGCTTCATAACAGCCGGCACATCTCCGGGAAACCAGTGAAACCACACAGAAAACAGAGTTCTGTCCGACTGGGCGGCCAGAAGGGGCAAAAACCCGTCGCTCACCAGATTTTCAATGCGGGTCCCCCCTACGGTATCAGCCAGGACCGTTTTCGAGAGTGCCGACCGAACAGAGTTGAGCTCCAGGTCCTTTCTGCGGACTTCGAGCACCTGGTCATTCTCGACCCGAGGAAGCTTGTGAAGGAACCCTTCCATCTCGTCCGGCCAAAGCGGCCGTTGACCAACCCAGTCCAGGTATTGCTCCAGTCGCTGCCGTGGGTGATTAGCCGGTCGTGTACCAGAAACTCGCCAACGTCGCTGACCGGCCTCATATAGGTCGGCGGCTTTATAATTTCCGGAACGCAGGGCATTTAGAGAATAATCGCCGGCCACAAACAACATCACCGCCCGGTTATACCTGTAGCCTAAAATTTCAAGCGCGGTTTGATGGCAGGCTTCCTCCCAACCAAGAGCTTCAATTCGTTTCCTGGCATAGACCACCTTGCCTCGCCACCGTTTATGGGCTGAGTCAACCAAGAGGGATAGCCGGTCGGAAAGCGGCATGGTAAGAAGCGTCTCACTCAAAGCCGGCTCGCTTCCAACCGTCAGAGCACCAAGCGCTTCCTCCTCGGCATAGCTCTCCAGCCCCTGAGGCAAAAGTTCCAGAAAAAGCAAAGAGTTATCTACTGAGCATTGAACGAGACGACGTCGCGCTTTGGGAGGAAAAACAAGTATGTGCAGAACCACGTTCCGAAAAGCTGGATCGGTTTCATGGCCATGGGCCTCCCAGTCGGACTCAAAAAAGTGCAGCTCCGCATCGCCCGAAATTTTCTGCCCGTCTACCAAAATCGAAACGTCCTTAAAGTCCGGGCCAGCTAGTAAGTTCCACTTTCCCAAGTCGACAATTTCAAGAGAAGAGCCTTCCAACGTTTTCAAATCCGTCCGGCGAAACTCTCCACGAGCCCAAATCTTTTGGACCAGGCGTTCTGAAATAGTAAGAGGACCATACTCTCCCTCAATCTCTGCTATAATTTCCGGCTTCACTGACTCATGAGAGATTTAGGCCAACAGAAATCTTTTTCAAGTGCCATAAACGTTTTCCCAAAAAAATCACTTGGAAAAGAACAGAGTTCTGTTGGGTTGAGAAACGAATGAACGGTCTATCTCGCACTGTCTGTATCTTTGGAGTCTTTATGCTCGGTGCGATATTTCCATACATGGTATCATTCGACTTTCTCATAAAGTACATGGTGATGGTCATGCTGTTTTTAGCTTACATTTCCATGCCCATCACCGGCAACCCGATACGACGAACCCATATTTGGATACTTTTGGCCAACCTGTCTCTAGGATTTATACCTTACCTGATACTAAAACCCTTTTTAGACGATTACGCCCTCACCGCCTTCATGTCTGGCATCGCAC
>JAPUIL010000052.1 GCA_027297085.1 Verrucomicrobiota bacterium
ATGGAATCCGCTGACCAGGGTTATTTGTTCGCGATCATCGAACACCCAGTCTCCACTTGTATCTTTCCCATAAATCAGCCCCAAGACAATAATCAGTGTAATTAATAGGATACGGGGCGACAGCAGAGATTTAAGATCCATAGTGCTTATTCGTTTTGCTGTTTAGAGATGCGGTACTTGGTTGCAACTTCAATATGTCTGCTCAGCACGAATTAGTGAGTCATTTATGCTATCCGTTTCTTATCTGGATTCCTCTTCAGCCGCATTAAATTACCCAACCCGGGTTCATCATTTTATAGAATTGGAATGAGCTATGGGTTCTTGCAATCTACACTATCCTCCTTAAGAAAGGGTTTTCCTTTTCATGAATCCATCCCTGCCACTCTGTGTTGACCTAGATGGGACCCTGCTTGCCACTGATTGTTTGTGGGAAAGCTTTGTTCAAGGTCTTAAACAAAATCCGTTTATTGCGTTTCTGGTTCCGTTTTGGCTCCTGCGGGGGAAAGCCTACCTGAAGAATCGATTAGCTCGTGGCACCGATTTCGATGTAAATTCATTACCCGAGAACCCTCGATTTATCAAATGGCTGGCTAGTCAGGTTGCAAATGAAAGAGACATCTATCTGGTTTCGGCAAGCGATCAGGCATTGGTCTCTGCGGTAGCTGACGAGTTCGGCATCTTCAAGGAAGCCATAGGGAGTAGTGAGGGGCTTAATCTTCGCGGAAAGTACAAGGCCGACTACCTGGTAGACCGATTCGGCGAAGGCGGTTTTGACTACGCCGGCAATGACTTTCCCGACTTGCGCATATGGGAAAAGAGTCACGCTTCCATTTTGGTTCACCCGGTCCCTAGATTGCTGAAAAGGGTGCCCGATGCCAACCGCCGGGTGATCGTTGAAGACCGTCCGAGTATACCCGTGGCTTTTATAAAGGCGATGCGGCCACATCAATGGATGAAGAATCTGCTGATTTTCGTACCCCTTTTAACAGCACATGTCTGGCAAAACGTGGACGCGTGGGTATCATCCGTATTGGCCTTCTTTTCTTTCTCCCTTTGTGCCTCTGCGGTTTATCTGATCAATGACCTGGCTGACTTGTTGTCTGATCGATTGCATAATACGAAGAGAAACCGTCCCTTTGCTTCCGGATCACTTCCGCTTTACTACGGTTTAATCGGAGCACCTTTCCTTTTTGCTTTTGGTTTTCTGATAATGATCTTTGCGAACTTATCAGGGTTGTCAGTCTTGGGAGTGTACATGGTAGCGACCTGTTTGTATTCGTTTTGGCTGAAACAGGTCGCTGGAGTGGATATCGTGGTGTTAGCTGGATTGTATACCCTGAGGCTGGTTCTTGGCGGTTTCGTGGTAGAGGTTGTTATCTCAGACTGGCTACTCGCATTTTCCATGTTCTTTTTCCTCAGCCTTGCCATGGTCAAGCGATTCTCCGAGCTATATAATATCAAGGAAGAAAATCGCGAACGGGTTGCAGGTAGAGCTTATCTGGCTTCGGACCTTAACCTTATGGCTATGCTAGGATCGTGCAGTGGCTATCTTTCAGTCTTGGTACTGGCCTTATATGTGAGCAGCGAGCATGTAACAAACCTTTACAGGGATCCAAAATGGATTTTGTTGGTTTGCCCCGTAATGTTGATATGGGTAACCCGTCTTTGGCTTGAAACGCACCGGGGGCGGATGGACGAAGACCCAATCCTTTTTGCGATCAAAGATGGATTCAGCTACGGTACGATCGTGGTAATGCTCATTATTACCCTACTTGCCAGTCCCATTTAAATAAACCGTCAAGAAACAGGGTAGACTATTCAATCTTCTTAACCTTTCTCCAGACCAATCTACACTGATTTCTTTCTCATCCTTTGAATTATGAACCGTTGTCAAAGTTGGGGTCGTTACCCCAAAGCTGTACAAGAAATAAGGCCAGTACGATGGCGGGATACTACCGTACCCAATTCCGGAGATAAGTCGATTTTACCCTATGGATTGGGCAGAAGCTACGGCGACAGCTGTCTGAACGATGGGCAAGCGCTGCTTGAGACGTCCGGTATGAACCGGTTCATCGCTTTTGACGAAACTTCAGGAATACTTCGTTGTGAAGCCGGTATGTCCCTGGATGACATCCTCAAATTGATCGTGCCAAAAGGGTGGTTTCTTCCAACCACACCGGGAACGAAGTTCATAACAGTTGGTGGGGCGATCGCCAACGATATCCATGGCAAAAACCATCATATTAGCGGCACATTTGGCTGTCACGTTCGGGCGTTTGAGCTACTTCGTTCCGACGGAAACCGTACGCTCTGTACCCCCGAATCAAATACGGACCTGTTCAAAGCAACCATTGGAGGTCTGGGCCTTACAGGTTTGATCACCTGGGCGGAGTTTGGTCTGAAAAAAGTTGGCAATGCCTGGATCGATTTGGAGTCGATCAAGTTTACTGGTATTGGAGAATTTTTGGAACTATCCAAAGAGTCAGACGAAGGTTGGGAATACACTGTTTCCTGGATTGATTGTGTAGCGCAAGGGAAGTCTATGGGTCGGGGTATATTTATGCGCGGAAACCATTCACCGGCCAGTGTATTGTCTCGCAAGGTACATGCGGATCCCAAAATCACCGCACTCTTTGATTGTCCGGATATGATGCTGAATTCTTTGAGTATCAAAGTATTTAATACAGTGTATTACGGTAAACAGAGAACAAAGTATGTTAGATCCCGGGTACACTATGACCCTTTCTTTTATCCACTCGATGCTGTCAATGAGTGGAACCGTGTTTACGGCAAGCGCGGTTTTTTCCAGTATCAATTTGTAATTCCGTTTAATGGAGGGAAGGAGACCATGGAAGCTATTCTCCGCATTATTGCCGCGTCGAAACAGGGCTCCTTTTTATCGGTTATCAAGACCTTCGGAAAAAAGGTGTCTCCCGGCATGCTATCATTCCCAAAACCTGGAATCACGCTGGCGCTCGATTTCCCCAATCGGGGCGAATCCACATTGAAGCTTTTTGATGAGCTGGATACCGTGGTCGCCGCAGCGGGCGGTTCGGTGTATCCAGCCAAGGATGCACGGATGAGCGCGGATTTTTTCCAAAAAGCGTATCCCCAATGGCGAGATTTTTCCGAATTTATTGACCCAAAATTTTCATCCTCTTTCTGGCGCCGGGTAACAACCGGGTCCTGACTCTCCATGAATACCATCCTTATCGTCGGAGCAACTTCAGCTATCGCTGAAGAAATAGCCAAACTGTATGCCGGGCAAGGCCAACGTCTCGTTCTTTGGGGTCGCAATCTGAATCATCTTCATAGCATACAAAACAACTTGGAAGTATTGGGAGCTGCGGAGGTATTTTGCTTCGAAATTGATCTGGATGTGTGCGGTAAACACGCAGATCTTCTTGAGGAGACCGTAGCGAAGGTTGGAGCGATCGATATCGCGCTGATTGCACATGGCGTGCTGCCCGACCAACAGACGGCTCAAGAAAATTTCGCTGCAATGCGGGCTTCCTTACATACGAATTTTTTAAGTTACGCTTCTATACTGACAGTGCTAGCCAATTATTTTGAGCCTAGAAAGCGCGGTACGATTGCCTCAATTACTTCAGTTGCAGCGGATCGAGGCAGGAAGAGTAACTATGTCTACGGGGCTGCCAAGGCAGGTGCCTCAGCCTTTACCGACGGATTGAGAGGACGATTGTCCGCATCTGGTGTTCACGTGGTTAATATCAAGCCTGGCATGGTCGATACACCCATGACTGCTCATTTTAAAAAGGGGCTGCTATTCGCGTCTCCTAAAACCGTGGCTTCGGGCATTGTCAAAGCCATTCGAAAAAACAAATCGACTGCATATGTACCCGGATATTGGAGACTAATTATGTGCATAATTCGCAGTATCCCGGAAGCCATTTTCAAAAAGACCAATTTCTAATCGCCACCCAGGCTATTCATTAGATTCAACTCGATTCCAACTGAGTGCCGTATCCCAAATTCATGGTGGTATCATTTCGTTTTTTTCGGACACTCGAATCTGATAAGGGAGGTGATTGGGAATGTCCTTGAGTGGAATCGAACGGCCCCACTATTGTGCAGACATCCTTTCTATCCTAACACCATGAGTTTCCAAGAGCACTTTGATTGGGTTGCTGAAAATGATGCAGGCCCCCGTAAAGCCCAACGTTCGTTTCATCGGCAGATCCAAGGCCTTCTCAGGTACCATATTCCTGAAAATTCCCGTATTCTGGAGTGGGGATGCGGACCAGGAGAGCTTCTGGAAGCTCTCAATCCGTCTCGGGGACTGGGTGTTGATCTGAGCCAAAAAATGGTAGAAAGGGCTGAAAGCGAGCGGGGGCAACAGAAGTTGGAATTTCGCCAGGGAGATTTACATACGGAAGGAGTCGATGAGGAATTTGACGCGGTAATTCTCGATTACCTGCCGGGCTATTTACAGGACATTCATGTTTGTATATCTAACTTACGACAGTCCTGCCACCCGCGGACCCGTCTTTATATATTGTCCCTCAACCATATTTATAGACCTTTGCTGGCTATTGCTAAATTTCTGGGGATGGCCATGAAACAGCCTGAAAGCAATTGGCTGAGCAAAACCGACCTATGCAATATACTTGAATTGAATGGGTTCGAAGTTCTTACTAAGGCAACGGAGCAAATTTTTCCCTTCCGGATACCTCTGGTAAGCGGATTTTTCAACCGCTTCCTGGTACGAATTCCTCTGTTTCGACTATTTGGGATATCCAACTTCATAGTAGCTAGGCCCATTGCCAAGCCGAAGCTGGAGGGCGCTATTTCTTGTTCAGTCGTAGTGCCTGCTCGTAATGAAAGCGGTAATGTTCGAGCAGCCCTTGAACGGATCCCGGTGTTGGGCAAACAGACCGAGATCATCTTTGTCGAAGGAAATAGCACCGATGATACCTGGGAAGTTATTCAGCGAGAATCCAAGGCCTACGAGGGACCTCACAAGATTAAGATGTTGCAGCAACCCGGTATAGGTAAGTGGGACGCCGTTTTTGCAGGATTTTCCGTTGCCGAAGGAGACGTTCTGGTCATTCAAGATGCAGATTTGACCGCCCCGCCGGAAGATTTGTCAAAGTTTTTTGAAGCGATTGCGGACGGCCGTGCCGAATTTGCCAACGGCTGTCGACTGGTTTATCCCATGGAGTCGGAGGCTATGCGGTTTATGAATCTGTTAGGAAATAAGTTCTTTGCGGTCGCTTTGAGCTTTGTCCTGGGGCAGGATTTTAAGGATAGCCTGTGCGGTACGAAGATGATGCTTAAGAGTGATTATGAACGCTTACTTTTGCGTATTCGCGTGCTTGGCGATTTTGATCCTTTTGGCGATTTTAACCTTCTGTTCGGCAGCGCCATGCTGGACCTTAAAATCAGGGATGTCCTGGTACGGTATAAGGATCGTGCCTACGGTCATACCAACATATCCCGATTCAGACATGGATGGATCCTGCTAAAGATGACGATTTTTGGATTGAGAAAGATTAAATTTTTCCCTGCGGACCAAAACCGCAGTTTGTGAATTTGAACCCAAAGTTTCTACCAGCAATCATCGGCGTCCTCATCCTTACAGGGGGATATATGCTAGTTCACCAACTCTGGTACAGTGCGACCCCTTTGGGCATAGATCCGGTCCTCGACGGCAGACAAAATCTTTTAACTGCGGAGCGGATCCTCAACGGAGAATCTTTTGAAGATCCGTTTCATCGTGCACCGCTCTATCCTTATTTGTTAGCGCTTCTACAGAAAGTGAATGTATTTGGGCTGGCGTTACCATCCTTGGTGCGGTGGCTGAATGGCCTAGCTGTTCTTGCAACCACTTTAATGGCTGCCAGGTTGGCTTGGTTAATCTGGTGGAGAAGGTACGCAGTCTGGATTACGGGATTGCTGGTTGGACTCAATCCGGTGGTTATCTTTTTTGCCGGTGATCCTTTGGATATCACCTTGGCGACCACCTGTCTGACTGCGGCCACTTTCATATTATTCCTGGGCTACAAGTCCCGGGATTTCCCGTGGATTCATTGGTTAGGTGGTGGCTTGGTGATGGGCTTGGGAATGGCAATGCGGTCTCACTTATTACTGCTGGGTATTTTGTGGCCGGTACTTGCCGGAATGGCTACCATGCGTAATCGAGACACGTGTAAGCTCTCCTATATCTTGGCGGCTGCATGTATTGGAGTTGTCGGGCCAATCGTTTCATTTTTAGGAGTCGGATTTGCCAACAAGGCGGTGGCGGATGAATTCCGCATAACCCCTTGGGGAGGCGCCTATTTACTTTGGGCTGGGAACGGACCGATGAATAATGGCCGGTATTACGCCCAGTCAGTTCGGGTGGAGTTCGACGGAGAATACGAAAATCCGACCAAATACGAATCCATCTACCAATACCAACAGTTAACCGGCAAGCAACCTCCGTTCGAAGTGGATGAAATGAATTCCTATTTTATGGGTGAGACCTTCAAGCAGATTTTTCAGGATCCGGTAACGTGGATTCGTTTGATGTTCCGCAAAGCCTACAGTCTGGTGCACAATTATGAGCAGTACGACAATAAAACCTTTTCTCTTCACAAATCATTTTCCCCTTACCTCAGAATCAATCCAATAGGATGGGGTTTCCTGATAACCTTGGGTACCTTGGGAGCCGGTGTGCTTTGCTTTTCCAGAAAGACTACTTTCTGGGGCCTGATGGTTCTGATCTTTTTTTATTCGGTGATGATTCTGGCTACCTTTACGGCCAATCGTTATCGGGTACCCTTGATCCCGTTGTTGGCCGTATTGGCTGGAGGGGTTCCTAAGTTATATTACCGGAGAGATCAGTTTTCTCAGAGGGGAATAGTCACGATCTCCTTGCTTGGTGTAGCGGCAACGATTCTTACCTTTTTTCCCTTGGCGGGCATTGCAGAAAAGGACACTTACCAGGCCGATTACGGACTACTGGCAAATGCGGCACATCGGCAAGGTTTTGACGAGGATGCTATTTATTGGGCGGAATTGGCGCTGGTTTTTGACTCCGGCCGTGATGATCTACTCGAAGTTGCAGCCCTTTCTCGATTTAACCACTGGTTTACCCATCCTAATAATACGCCATCAGAAAAGAAAGCGAGGGATCTGCTCGAGGAGCTGGAGATTTTGAACCGGAATTCTCCTTCACTGGCCTATGCGCGTGGTGTTTACCTGTGGAAACTGGGTGACCAGTCCAACGCATGTTTTCTCTGGAAATATGCTGCGGAACAGTACGCGCATTCCGGTTCCATGGCCGCTCTGGTTTGGAACTGCGATGTGGACCGGGAATTTCTAAACACGCTCTCTTCCAAGGAATGGGAAAAATTCGTGGCTATCAAAGCTGGTGATACCGGTTTTCGAGCTGAATCAGGCGAATCGGATTTAACCGATGACGCCATAATATCTTTTTCAGAAATGTATCGAATTGCTTTTGCCCCATTTATTTCCGAAGCGGGTGGTCGCTGACTTGCCATTCGTCGCAACATCCTTTTATCCCTTGTCCTTCCCATGCTAAACTGGATCAAACACCATAAATTAAAGCTAGTCATTGCCATCCTCCTAATAGGAGTTTGCTCCGTGGTCGCAGTCACCTACCTTACGGATTGGGAGTTGGCTGACCTAAAAGATTGGATTAGCTATTGGACGGACGAGATTCGGACTTGGCCGGCGATTCTTTTTTTCTTGATTGTGGTGCTGCTCCCACTGGTTGGTTTTCCCATTTCTCCGCTCTTTATTATAGCTGGAATTCGCTTCGGCGTGACTTTGGCGATTCCATTTTCAATGGCCGCCTTGACGGTTAATTTAATTATCGCTTACTGGATCAGCACTAAATTATTGCACAGGCTTATTCAGCGAATTGCACGGCGATGGAATTATTCCATCCCCAAAGCCAGCCAAAAGAATGCATCCAGATGGGTATTTGTCGTCCGAATATCCGGTGCTCCGCTCGCTGTGCAAAATTACATACTCGGAATAGCCCACGTACCCTTTTGGCCTTACTTGTATGTATCGCTCGCGGTGCAATCTGTCTTTGTAGTTGGAACCATTATTTTTGGAGAATCCTTTGTATCCGGTAATATGGGGAAAGCTCTTCTAGGGCTGGGACTTTTGGTAGTGGCCTTCCTTGCCGTGTCATATTTTCGAAAACGTTATGCGCAAGCTAAACCAGGACCTGCTGATACCGCCGGCGGATGAAATAGAATCCGTTTCGGAATTTACACAAAAGATTAAGTACCTTCTCGAAACTGAGATAGGAGGCGCTTGGGTGCGTGGTGAAGTTTCGAACCTGCGTCGCCAACAAAGTGGGCATATATACTTTTCGTTGAAGGATGAAGGCAGCCAGATATCCGCCGTCATGTTCCGTAACGATGCGGTCAAGCAGACGGTGGAAGTCGAAGACGGAGTACAGGTGATAGTGTTCGGCCAGATCAGCGTTTATGAGCCTCGTGGAAACTATCAGCTGATTGTGCGTTTGGTGGTCATGGATGGATTGGGAAAGTTGCAACGTGAGTTTGAACGCCTCAAAGCCCAACTGCAGGAGGAAGGCTTATTTGATGCAGACACCAAAAAAGCTATCCCCACTTTTCCAAAAGCCATCGGTATTATTACCTCACCCACCGGCGCGGCAGTACAGGACTTTATCCGCATTCTAAAGCGGAGGGAGTGGGTCGGTCATGTGCTCGTGTTGCCTGTTAAGGTGCAAGGGGATGAGGCATCTCAGGAAATTGCGGCTATGATTGATTTCGCCCAGAAGCTATCCGGTCTTGAATTGCTGGTGGTGGGTCGAGGCGGCGGCAGCCTGGAAGATTTATGGGCCTTCAATGAAGAGGAAGTAGTCCGGGCAATCCATCGTTCAGACCTTCCGGTTATTTCAGCGGTAGGGCATGAAATTGATTTTACTTTATCCGATTTTGTAGCCGACTACCGGGCTGAGACCCCCTCTGCCGCAGCTGAGGTTATCAGCAGCCATTATCTGGAGCTTGTTGACCGGTTCGATACTGCCGTGGATAACCTCGCCTACTGGGTTCAGAACGGAGTAATTTCCCGCAAGGAAAATCTGGAAAATCTGAAACGGCGATTATGGTTGTTATCTCCTGTAGGGAGGATTGAGCATGCCCAATTACGCTTGGACGACTTGTCCAGCAGAATGAGTAGCACCCTTGAATCCGGGATGCTAACATTCCGCAATCATTTGGCCGGATTGTCGCTCAGTATTCTTAGAGCGGATCCTTCGGCAAAGATTTCTCACTGCCGTTTATCTACCCAAGGTTTGGCTCATCGTTTGGAATCTTCTATGTCATCAAAGGTTCTGGAAAACCGGAACCGTTTATCGCGTGCCCAGTCCCTGCTGCAGACACTCAGCCCCAGCTCCATTCTCAATCGTGGTTTTGCGCTTGTGCGCGACGATGTGGGAAGACCGATTGTGTCAAAAAAGGCCATTCAACCAGGGGACAAAGTGACTGTGCAGTTTAAAGATGGGGAAGTGAGCCTAAACAGGGACTCATAAGGCAATTTCAGGGGATTTTAGCCCCCAAAAATGGGCAAATACTTTGTGTTGATACTTTGCTTAAAATTTGCCTTACTATGCCTAAATTGCGGTACTTAATGGGGAAGTCATCCCATAAATCATCCTAATACGTGTTGATTTCGTCAGATTCTTAACCTGTCTTCTGGCATGCCTTTTACCGTTGGTACCGTTCCGAACGACGATTTTTGTAAATTTATGGTTTTAATAGAGGGAACTACCTATTTCAGAGAATTCACGTATTGCTACTGCGACGATATCCTTAAGCTTGCATTTACCTTATCTACCTAAGTTCCAAAGCTACTTTCAGTCTTAAATGTTATCTACATCCACAGCAACAGATGTTCGTACGACCAATCAAGAGGTAACGTCGATTGGTCCGTCCGAAGCACTTGCCCGCATTTCTGAGCTGCGAAAAGATCAACGGGTGGTTGTAGATTTTGACGAGACCTTTTTTATGCGAAACTCCAGCCAGGAGTTTATCCGCATGGTTAGACCCTACGTATTTGGTGCCATCGTATATAAAGTCATAGAATTGTTGCGACCTTGGGCCTGGTTTGCGAAAGGAGAGAGCCGCATGCTGACCCGAGACTGGTTTCATGTATGGGCGGTTACTATTTTCTTTCCCTGGACCTGGCTAGTGTGGCGTAAACATGCCCCTAAGATGGCGGAGATATGGACCAATCAGCCGCTAGCTGAGGTTCTTCGGAAACGAGATCCTTACACCAATGTATTATGCTCACAGGGATTTGGGCCAATTATCCGTCCGGTCCTCAAGCACATGGGTGTCAATTTTGGAAGAGTGGATGCTTGCCGAATGTTCCGGGGTTACTCAGATCGGCGCCTGAACAAGGTCAACCGAGTCCGTGGGATGATTGGGGAACTAGATTTGCAAGATTGCGCGGTGGTCACGGATTCCGAAGAAGACAGAGAACTTTTGGATTATGTCGAAGTGCCTTTACTGCTCAAGTGGCCAGCATCGCCAGTTTTGTCGGTTAGTTCGCATTACATGCCGTTTTACTACATGTATAAGGTAAAACACAAAGGCTTCGCTCCCATTCTTCGCGATATTCTTTTTGTGGATTTGCTGCTTTTATTTTTGGCGTTTTCCTGGATCAGTCCTCTCCCATTGGTTCATGCGGTGGGGATGTCATTTTTCTTCATTAGCTTCCTTCTCATTTATGAGATCGGTTACATGGAGAATGATGAGGTGGCCTTCGAACTGGAGACCGATCCTGTGCTGGGGAATAACTTTGAGGAGAAGAGGGATTACATCAGCTATGTGGAGCCTTGGTTTTGGGCCACCTGCTTTGCGTTTTTTGGGGCTGGGATTTTCAAGGCTGTGGATAGGCTGAGTGAATTGGGTATTAAAGCTTTCTCGGTCATTTCGAGCATGCCAACCGTTAGAGAAGTTTTTTCTGAGGCGTTCTTTACCAATTCGCAGTATCTTCTTGTAGGAATTTGGTTGGTTGTCCTGGTTTCGCAGCGAATTGTGTTTCGGCTTTATAACTACGCGGATAAAATGACCCGAACTTGGATTAACCCGTTCCTGCAGTCCTACAAGTCCATCATTTTCATGTTAATTAGTCCGATAAACTTAATCGGAGCGATCGCACTCTTTTCTCAAGTGGTCTCACGTTCTTTCGGCTATTTTTTGTATCGTTGGGGACGAAAGACCTGGCCCGGATCCGAAGTTTACTTGGTTCGATTTATTTTGTTTCCCGTAATTCTGATCCTTATCAGCCATGCGACCCAGAGCGAATTATCTGAGGTCTTCACTTTTCAAGCTCTTGTCATTGCCCTGTGGATCTCATCCAGAGCCATCAAGCCATTGTTTATGGTCTTTCGAAATATAAAACACGTTTCGAAGGACGAATGGAAGAAACTGGAAGAATAACGGGTGTGAAAATAAAAAAACCCTGCCGGACCTTCCGACAGGGTTTTGGAAAGTAT
>JAPUIL010000520.1 GCA_027297085.1 Verrucomicrobiota bacterium
CTTGGCGAGCTAGTTTTGAAGCTATAGCCGGACCAGACATGATAAAAAACCTCAAAAAAGTAGATATTGAGCACGTTATTCAAGAAGCCACTAAGAAAATCAAATGACCCAACCAGACGGTTTACGAAATGCCGATAGCTCGTTTTACTCGCTCTCATCATTCGTAACCTCGGCGTTGATTATTAGGTGATGTGGAATGTTATTTCCGTGGCGGAGAAGAAGGGCGTCGATGTAGCCGTGTTCGATGCGGTCTTTGGGTAGGAAGTGGATTTTGAGTTCGTGGATTAAAGCCTCTACTGAGATCGAATTCTCGATGCGACTGGGTATGGTTTTTGCCAGGAGTGGATCGACGAGAAGGGCCTTTGCCGCATCTTTGAGATTGTTTACTTCGGCGGCGAAAAGTGAATCGGTACTAATGCGGTGCCGCACAGCACGCCATCTATGGTAGCCAGTGTTAAACGGAATATTGAGCTCGTCAGTTATGAGCTGCACAGAAAGTTGAACCAGCTCTTTCAGCAGATAGAAAGATACCTGCCTGGCCCGGAGAGCATCCAGCTTTTGGGAGAGGCTTTTTACCGATGAGACATCCACTCCATAGAAGGAAGCGACCACCTCGAGGATCTGCTCGACGCAGACCTCGAAATGGCCCTTCTCAAAAGGAGGAATGGGGGAAGCCTGGATCATGCGCTAGGCGACTTTTTGAACCTTGGCAGCGCCGGGGTCTTTGGCTTTGACGAAGAATGATTCTGACTGAGTGACTTTGCAGCCCAGAGCTTCGAGCTCCTCGGGAGATGCCTCGGCTTTGACGCGATCTTTATCGACCTCTTCCACCTTGCGGATGAACTGCACGAGGCTGTTTCTCTTGGCGTTGGCTATAACTTTATCCCAGGTTGCTTTGGCCACGGTGGCCAATCTTGGATTGGACAAACGGAAGCCGAATATGCCTTTGGTTGTCTCAGCGCTTTGTACATCGCCCAGGAGGATCTTTCGGTTGGCCTTGGCGAACTTGCGAGTCTCTGCCAGGAGGACTTTGCGTTGGTTCTTCAGGCGAAAATCCTAATCTTTATCTTGATCATGATTGAGAAGGACGTTGGGTGGCTGTTATTTTGTAGTCAAAGGCGGATAGAGTGGTGAATGTATTTGTCCAAGAACGGTGGAGCTGGGAAGCTCTTGCCCTACCACTGGATCGGTAAGCGGTAGGGCTACTGCGTCTTCGCAGTGCCGGCTTAAACTTAGTGATACCCACATGTCGTTAGAATACCCATGCCCGTTTGGATCGTAGAATTATTTGGAGAAGCGCGACTGAACCTGTTGTTCTGGATCATCACCGCTTCGACAGCCCCCTTCTGGGTGCTTATGATTTTCTTTGGGCAAGTTCGCTGGGTAAAATCGATTTGTCATCCCTGGCTGGTGCCACCCTTGCTGGGAGGTTTGCACATCTACTCACTGTATCTGCTCTTTACGATCACCAGTGTGCCGGAGGTTCCGGAAGCGTCGATGAAAGGGGTACGGGAATTCTGGTTTCAGCCTTTTCTATTTTTATCACTTTGGGCGCACCGAATGATACTCGATCTGTTTTGCGGCATGATGCTGAACCGGGCGAAAGGGGGACAGAGTTGGGCAGGAAAAGTATCGCTCCTGTTGATCTGGATTTTAGGGCCGATTGGATTAATGATCTTTGCCGCCCGCTACTGGATCGGTATTAGTAGGCGTTTACCCAAGAAGTCTCAGCGAAAGTAAGCTCAAAATTCGCGACCCATTTCGACGGGCTCAAGGCTGGCAAGGCCGCTTCTACAATTCAAATGGAACATTAAAATGCAGGAGGTAGCTTGCTGCCGATTTAAAGGAGGAAGAGTAAGATTTCCTCGGTCTAAATTTCGTGAGATAGAGGCTCTTACCCCGTCGTAGATAAGCGGCGATCCAGTTGCCAGTCGGACACATTCGCCGGGCTAATTGGGTTGTCAGGCCGAAACCCACGGCTCTTGTTGAGCTTGCGGTTGCGACGGGGCCCAGCGGCGAAAAACCGGTAGGCGAATTTCCAGTCTTGCCAGCAAAGGCGCCGCAGTGGCCGATCCATACTCATTAGGGTAATGAGGAGAGGTGCGGAAAGTGCCCAGAGTGCCAAGCGGTGTTTCCCTTCGAGGTAGGACAAAAAGTGTTTTTGAATCCATGTGTTGAGCCAGCCACGACCGAAGGAAAGCGTCAGCTGTTTATAATACTGGTTTTCCATCACGTTATCCGGCAGCGCGAAACCGTCTTTCGATTTGGACTGCAGGACGAGAAGCAGGCGTTGCCAGGCTCGCAATGCCCGCGGTGTCATACCAGCTGGGAAAGATCCGAAGAGCATTTCGTCTCCCTTCACCTGGGGAATTTCTTCTCCCGACTGGCGCCGGATGGAGAAGCGATGTCCTTCATAACGGCAAATCAAGTAAGGATTTTTATTGGGATATACCTGAGCTCGGTTGTAGCGTGGATTGTACTTGCGGATGAGTTTGTTTTCCCGCCGCAAAGCTGCTTTTTCGGATGAGCAGGTTTCAAAAGTGATGGCCGCAGTTGCGTTGACCAGACGGACCAAACGCTTGTCGGCTTTTTCTGCTTTGATGCTCCGGTAGGAGTTTAACCGCTGCTTCAGATTCTTTGATTTACCGATGTAGAGAATCTTCTTTTCTTCATCGCGAAACTGATAGACTCCTGGCTGTTCCGGCAAGCCGAGAAAAAAAGCGCGGCCCACTGTTTTAGTCAGAGGATTTGGTAAATCAAAAAGGAGAAGTTGTTCAGTGTTTTTGTCCACTGGGAGATTGTTAGAGGCTTTTAATAGCCTCACTCAGAACTTCGCAAGCACGAATCATTGCAGATCCTTCATGAGAGGAACAAATGAAGCAGGTCTCGAAGGGTGAGGGAGGAAGGTAAACCCCGTTTTTAAGGGCGTGTTGGAAAATAGTTTTGAAATGATCGGTCTCGGAGGCGACGGCTTCCTCGTAGTTAGTGACTGGATTTTCTGAGAAAAATAGACAGAACATGCTGCCGGTTTGTGGCACCTGAAGCGGAAGGCCTTTCTGGCTGGCGGCGCTCAACAAAGCGTCACGTATTTGTTCTCCGAAAGTCTGGAGTCGCGAATACGGATTATCTGAAGTCAGCTTTTCCAGAGCGGCGATACCCGCAGCCATGGCGAGCGGATTTCCGCTGAGTGTTCCGGCTTGGTAGACCGGACCGAGCGGGGCGATAAAATCCATGATTTCGGCCTTACCTCCGAAGGCTCCCACTGGTAAACCGCCTCCAATAATTTTTCCAAGAGCTGTAAGATCGGGCGTAATTCCGGTTTTTTCCTGTACTCCACCAGCAGCTACGCGAAAGCCGGTCATGACTTCGTCGAAAATAAGGATCGTCCCAAAACGGGAGCAAAGCTGGCGCATCGATTCCAAATAGCCCGGGTGAGGGAAAATTAATCCAACGTTGGCGGGATAAGGCTCCACGATGACCGCTGCCAACTCTTCTCCATAACGCTTGAATGCGCCAACTAGAGCCTCGGTATCATTATAGGGGAGGACAATGGTTTCGGCAGCAAAGCTCGGCGGAATTCCTGCGCTATCGGGCTGGCCCAAGGTCAAGGCACCCGATCCTGCCTGGACGAGTAGCGAGTCAACGTGGCCGTGGTAGCAACCGGCAAATTTAATGATTTTTGTCCGGCCGGTAAAACCACGAGCCAAACGAATAGTGGACATTGTGGCCTCCGTGCCGCTGTTGACCATGCGCACCTTTTCTACCGAAGGAACCATGGAGACAATTCGTTCGGCCATGTCCACCTCGTAAAGATTGGGAGTACCAAAACTGGTGCCGGACTCCAAGGCCGTGGCGATAGCCGCCTTTATGGTTGGATCGTTGTGTCCATGAATTGCCGGTCCCCAGGTACAGACAAAATCTATCAGCGGTTGATCGTCAGCTGTATATAGAAAAGCTCCTTGTGCGCGTTTAGTGAAAAAGGGCGTGCCTCCGACCGAGTGGAATGCTCGTACCGGGGAGTTTACACCGCCTGGGATTATTTTTTGTGCGCGTTCGAAAAGGTCGTTTGAGTGGGACATAGAGAAGGTGTTCAGCCAGAAGATTGAGAAAGATTACCCAAACGTTTCAAACGCCTTTAAAAGTGCAGGTCTTATCTGTTTTAAAAGCAATGAGTTAGGAATATTAGTATAGATTTTCATATCTTCACAAAATGTGACGTTACAAAAAGGCCCTTTTGAAGGCTAAAATCGAAATGCGCGAATAGCTGCGTTCCAGCCCGCACTCCGCTTGGTCACGTAGGAAACTACGCTCCCGCGCTTGCTTGCAAACTGCGCCTTGCTCTTCATCACATCTCGGTTGTTTGAAACAATAGGGATTAGTGGAGAATGTCACTCACTTAAGGCCGTTATAAGCGAATCTACGGTCCATTTTCTTCGAGGGGGTCAAACCTTAAATCCCGCATGGTATGCACGATTTCAAGGAATGACCCCGAAGCCGGTCTTGCTTCGATATTTGACAAAAAACCGCTTAAGTGAGTGCCATTCGGATTAGTGGACATACTTCTGGACGATAGGAATTCGGCGACCGACTCCGAAAGCGAGCGGAGTAATTTTTAGACCGGGTGCGGCCTGTTTGCGTTTGTATTCGTTGAGATCCACTTTGCGGACCACATCGTTGACGATTTCCC
>JAPUIL010000521.1 GCA_027297085.1 Verrucomicrobiota bacterium
GCGCTTTCGAAATCCTACGCCTCTTGAGTATTGCTATCACACCGGATACCGGCGATGCCCTGACATTTTCAAATATTTCTACCGCACAAATTCCGCGGGCTAGCAGAACAACCTTATACAGATTAGTTCTGAACTTTAGAGAATCCAAAGATGAACTGATTTTTTCAATACACTATCCACCAAACTTTTATGAAAAACACGGGATCGAACGATTGCTCTACAATATTCAACATTTTATCCGATTGGTTATTGAAAACCCGAGCATCCATCTAAATCAATTCCCGGACCTGCGCAGTCGCGAGGAAGCAATCCAGCCCTTAACGGATGACGAATCTAATGAAGCAATCATGGAGCGGATGCCAACGATGCCTGGCGCCACCAATAAAAACGTTCACCGCAAGTTAGCGAAGGTTTCAAAAGCATCGAGTAAACACAACCTGCAATAAGAATATCCCGTCTCACAAACACCCAGAAGATTCTTCGCCAGTTCTGGACAAAAATCCTGGGAGGGCCGCCAGCTGATTTGGATGCATCCTTTTTTGATTCAGGAGGACATTCCATTCTGGCGATCAATTTTATTTATAGCGTGAGAAACCGGTTCAAGCTGGACTTGCCATTCTGCCAGTTCGAAGAACACGATAACATTCATAAACTTTCCCGGTGGATCGATGCCCAAACAAAATCGAGCAAAACGAATGCTGGAAGCCACTTTGAAATCAAACCAGTAGAAGTACTCCGCTTCAATCCTTTGACCTATAAATAGAAGGATGTTTACTACCAGGAGATCACGAATCCGATAGTAGCTGGAAAATTGGTTAGCCGGTCTTTTGTTCTTGAAGGCAGGTTAAACAAGCGGCGACTGAAGAAATCCATTAATTTTGTCGTCAATCTGCATGAGCGATTGCGCACTAAGGCGACAAAGATAGGAGACACTTATGTTGAAGAGATTGTACCTAAGGTGGAGGTGAGACTGATCTATAAAGACGTTTCGACACACGGCGAAATTAAGGCCATGGCCAGGGCCGAAGCATTATACAAGAAAGTATGTTTGGGCGGTATGAATCTTCAAGTACTTCCACTCATAGAAACACAGCTGCTAAAATTGGCTAATCAACGGCATTTTTTCATCTTTACAATTAATCACGGTATTGCGGACGCAGTAGCGCTAGAACTTCTATTCAAACAAATAAGCCAAACCTACACTGAACTTACGCAAGGTCTGGCTCCCAGTCTATGCCCGCCACGATTTAGTTTTCGCCAATATTACAACGCCTATGAAGCCTGGTTGGCCGGAGACAATAGGAAGCGATTAGAGAATTATTGGAAAAAAGAAACGCGAGATATACATCGCTATCAATTTCCCTTTGAGAAGAAACAGTATTCCGCGTCCCGGGTAAATTACTCCTGCATGGAAACTTACTGTTTTAAAGACGATTGGAAGAACCGCATCACCACTTTTTGCATGACTCAGGGTGTATCAAAATTTGTGTTTCTCCTGGCAATCGTCCAGGTTATGATCTATCGATACCTTGGAAATTCAGTGGTTTTCGTCAGTAGCGCAACCGACACCAGGAAGACACCGGAAGAAGCTGAAATCGTAGGCGACCTTGGCTGTAGTATATATATTAAACAACGTCTGAAAGTGACGGGGAGTTTTACCGACCTTGTGAATAGGCTCAGGGCCAAAGTTTATGAAGTTATTGAGAATAATATTCTCGGATCACCACGGTTAGGCAGCTGGGTACCCAATGACGAGGCTCCGGGCGCCAAAGCAGTCCATCAAATCAATGTAATGAAAACGCCCGAGACCGGAGACAAACTTGAATTTCCTGGTATTTGTACGACCCCGGTGAATCGCCGCATTCGGCCAGCATCGACCAAATTGAACCTCGTGTTGTGCGAATCTAAAGAGGATTTGACCCTGGCTCTACACTACCCTCCTGACATTTTTGTAAAACATGGAATCGAACGCATGTTCTTCAACCTGCAGTGGTTCATGAGCATAGCCCTGGAATCCCCTCAATTAAGGTTGAACCGGTTTCCAGATCTTCGGGACCGTAAATCCATACGGGGACCTCTGACTCGGGAGGAAAGCGCTCTGACCTTACTGGATCGGATTGATACCTGAAGATGCTAACCGGGCACATCGTTAACGGTATATTCGATACCCGGATAGAACGGAAGAACTGTACGACCACGATACGGATCCGCACGAATGGAATAACCTGGCCGATGATCCGTCCTTGCAGACGGTCAAAGACAGTTTGAAAAAGTGGAAGCCCAATTCGTTTGAGGTATAGCCGCTGCGTCCCCGCAATGCCGTTTCGAGTGCAGCCTAACATCGTTGGAATACAATGACTCACATCAACTTGCCAGAATCCCCAGTATTTTCTAGTAGCCAAATATGACTGGGTGAGTTACCTCCATTAACCATGTTTTCTGAGTCAACACAGGAGATCCTGGATCATGCCTGGGAGGTTCTAAAAGCCGTTTGGCATTTCGAACTTTTCCACGAGACCGATATCACGATCTCCTTCCCGCAAAGGGATGTGCATCTTGATACCCTGAAGCCTCTGGTAAATCAATCTCGGGAAGCATTCTCCCGAGTAGCCTCAATAGTAAATCTTCCAATCTCTAACTGCACCCATGGATTTCCTCGACTTCTCATTAGACTCCATTCTTCGGCTAGGTAAGAAAAATCTGGGTGCGCCGCCGGGTATTGAAAATGCGGCCGACATCGATAAGCCACCCGAGCATGGGGTCGTTTCGATCTGCACCATTGATTATTCGCTCGAGGGGATTGAACAACAAACGCATACCGACGTCGAAGCCTTGCTAAAGTCGGAGAAGCCCGATTGGGCTACCTACCGCTGGATCGACATTCAAGGGATTCACCCTTACACGGTGAACCGTCTTAAAAACCACTTTAACATTCACACGCTTTCGGCCGAAGATGCACTCAACATTCCCCAGCGACAGAAGGTCGAAGATTATGAAGGCACGCTCTTTATCATCCTCCGGATGCTGCAAATTACCGAGGGTAGTCTGATCAACGAACAAGTCAGTTTCTTTTACCTGGGCGATGTTATTATTACACAACAGGAGAAACCGGGTGATGTGTGGGAACCTGTCCGTGAGCGAATAAACAGGGAGGGATCCCGGCTGCGGCAGTATGGCACGCCTTACCTTCTCTATGCGCTGATCGACGCCATCATTGATAACATTTTCCCCATTCTCGATACCTACTTTGACCTCATCGATGCGCTGGAGCAAGAAATCCTGTTGGAACCGATAAAGGGCACCCAAATGCGTATACACAACATCAAACGCGACCTGGCGTATTTGCGTCAGGCGCTGTGGCCGATGCGCGACATTACGTCGGAGCTGTATAAAAATGACATCGAGCTGCTTCCGAAAAAAGTAATTCCGTACTACCGCGATGTTCACGACCACAGCTTGCAAGCGATCGAGGCGGTTGAAATGTATTTGGAAAATGCCAAAGGACTGCAAGACCTGCTCATGAACGCGAACTCCAACCGCATGAATGAGGTCATGAAAGCCCTGACCATTATGGCCAGTTTGTTCATGCCCATCACCTTTTTCGCCGGATTGTATGGAATGAACTTTGAACACATTCCTGAACTTGGCTGGAAATATTCTTATCCTATATTCTTAAGTGTCTGCGCCCTGACAACGGGTTTCCTGCTCTTTTATTTCAAGCGGAAGGGCTGGATTGGGAAATGAGTCGATTTATCCCGGCAGACGTTGTGCTTGTCCAGGCCGGGCGGCATCAACTTCTGGTTCAGGTCACTATTACCGCACCCGAAAAACGCTGTTTCAGCCAGAGCGCGAAAAAGGGATTGGCAAAGCTATATGCCTTGGCTGCCCGGTTTATGAGCCATAGCTCTTCCATGCGACCTAGAGCCTTGGTGATGGAACTGTTGGTGGTGATGCCAGATGTGTGTTTGAATTCTTTTGAGTAGACGGTTTTGCCCCCTACTACGGCTAGTGCAAGTAGACATTTTAATTGGGAAGGAGCTATTGTTGAAACAATGTCCCCGTATTTGGAGCCCTCGATCTCAAAGATGACATCCAAGGCATTTTGCAAAGAGGCTGCTCCCAAATCGTCTCCTGGTTCGCTCGCTTGCCACAACGCCCAGCAGGCCTGTTGAGTATCTCCCGTTATGGTGATTCCTAATTCCTGGATTCCCGTCCACAGTTCTGGGCTAATCATCCGACCTCCCTTAACAAAATTTCGCTCCAGAAAATTGTGGAAGGATTGGGTTCCCAAAGCACCCACTTGTATAGAGATGGCGGATTTATAGAAAGGACTCACTGGATCCGCGAATATGTGTTCCATCTTGGTCCGCGAGCTGCCCGAAAACACATAGGGTAAATTTCCATGAAACTGGATCTTGCTGCGCATGCGAGCTAACGCTTCGCGACTATTTTTAATTTTTAGGATCTCTTGAAATTCATCGAAAACCACGACCAACGGCTTTTTCTTATGTAGTTCTGCCACGCGCTCCAATACATCTTCTATGACCCCGATGACGTCCCGTTGCATTGTCGTCCTATTTAAACTCAACGACGGTGTGCCTGTTTGTGGATCCATGCTGATTACGGGACTTAAGGAGGATAACAGCTTCAGAGCCTGTACTACGAAATTTCCTTTGTGTGAAACCGCTAAGGTGGCTCGTGCGATTCTCTCGGCGACGTCAACCGCTGTGTTCACCGCCATAAAATCCACATAGAGTAGACGACTTTGTTTCAGCTTGTTTGCCGTCCTTACAACCAGAGATGTCTTGCCTACTCGGCGTTCGCCATGCAGCACGATGTTTTGTCCCGAGGCTAGCACGTCGACGATTAGTTTCTCCAATTTTGGACGGGGACAGAATTCCCTTCCTTCGACGACGCGGCCATATGCAAATGGATTTTTCATAGCTTTTATACGCCTTTTAGTGTTCCACCTTTTGGTGGAGAGTCAAGCGAAAATTATCCACCAAAAGGTGGAACGCCTATTAGCGTATAGTTTTTTTGTTGAACGAAATGGATCCAAAAAGAACTATACCCACTTATCGTATAACATGCAATAAGGTATAATGTCCTTGAGCGCATAAACTAACTTCAAGAAAGTAGCTGATCCCCAGTTTCAAAATGCGTTGCCAAGCTTTATCATCTACTCAGTTCTGCTTGAGCTGTTGTGCTTTATCCATGCTTATCGGATGTGCCAAGCCATCGGAAACAGCTCAGGTTAAACCCAATATCCTGCTTTTCCTTTCCGACGATCTATCATGGCACGACCTGGGGTGCTACGGCAACGAGGAGGTCAGTACGCCGAACCTCGATCAGTTGGCCTGGGAGGGTCTGCGGTTTGAATACTGTTTTAATTCCGCTCCGATGTGTGCGCCGACGCGCATGAGTCTCTATACGGGGATTCACCCTGTCCGCAACGGTGCGCATCCCAATCACAGTTTTGTTTATCCTGATGTTAAAAGCATTCCCCACTACCTCGAACCGCTTGGCTATCGAGTAGCCCTGCTCGGTAAGAAACACTATCAGCCGGAGGAAAACTTTCCTTTCGAGTGGTTGGGTGGCTTGTCTCACGACTCAGGAAAAGACGAGATTGATCTGGATATCAGCCAGGTAGATACGTTTATAAATCGGAAAGCCGACCAACCTTGGTGCCTGATCGTCGCTAGTAACCAGTCACATATGCCTTGGAACCGCGGGGATCCAACGGCTTACAGTGCGGATGAACTCACCTTGCCCCCCTACATGGTCGATACTCCCGAAACTCGTGAGGCGATGACGCGCTATTATGCTGAAATAACTTACATGGATGATCAGCTCGGACAGTGTCTGGATATCCTCGAGCAATCGGGACAGAAGGAAAACACCCTGGTTATTTACCTCAGCGAACAGGGCTCGAA
>JAPUIL010000522.1 GCA_027297085.1 Verrucomicrobiota bacterium
AAGAACACACAGCTGTTCCCATGGACGAATCCCATTGGACCGTAACATCCGAAGAATACCGATTTGAGGAATATCTTGGAGTTAAGAGTATTTTCCTGCCAAGCGGCACGGCCCAGTTGAATGACGTGGTGTTCCACAATGGAGTATTCGAATTTGATATCGCATTCCCGAAAGGACGCGGATTTCCAGGGGTATTCCTCAGGATTCAGGATGATAACAATGCCGAAGAGCTTTATGTCCGGCCCCATCAATCGGGAAATCCGGATGCCAATCAATATACCCCCTCCTTCAACCGAACCGCCGGCTGGCAATTATACCATGGAGACGGTTATGGCAGTCCGGTAGAGTATAAGTATAACGCCTGGAACCATGTGAAGCTGGTGATCAGCGGCACAGTCGGAGAAGTGTTTATCAACAACATGGATGAACCGCTTTTTCAAATCTATGAACTCAAGCACGGCGACAAACAAGGCCCCATAGCCATTAAGGGAAACGCCAACTCACACTTCGCTAATTTCTCGTATAGTTTGATGGATCATCCTGCCTTGAAACTTCCAATAAAAGAGCTTCCTGAAATGGAAGCTAACATCATCAGCAACTACTGGGTTTCAAGCGTGGTTGAAGACGCGGTTATCGAAGGAAAGACCTGGCTCAAAGCCAAAGAAATGCCTGAGCTTGCTTGGCACGAACCTACGGTTGAGCATACGGGAACCATAAACATTGCCAAAAACATTGCCAGATCCGAAGGCCACAACACCGCCTTGGTAAAAGTCTCGATCACTTCGGACTCCGACCAAATTAAACGCCTCGACTTTGGTTATAGCGATGAAGTGCTAGCCTACGTAAACGGCAAACTCGTTTACGGCGGTAACAACATCTTCAGAACCCGCGATTACCGCTACCTCGGAACCATCGGCTTTTTCGACTCCCTCTACCTGGACCTTAAGAAAGGTGACAACGAAATCCTCTTTGCCATCAAGGAAGGCTTCGGCGGCTGGGGAATGAAGGCCAGGATCGACGATAAAAGCGGTCTCAAATTCAAATAGATCTCTTCGCCTTTTTGAGTCTTGGGGGACACGAGGCGACAGCAGAATTTGCAGCTTGAACCGAGCAGCTGAATTCCTGGATCCCATGTGCCGCCTTCAATGAAATTTTTTCATAGTTTGCTTCACCGTAGCATTTGCCTTGGCCGGTCTTCTCGTCCTTAAGAATATTGATTCTAAGCCCAAAATCAGCGAGGACATCGAGTCCAGCTACGAAGAAGCAAAGCTCGAACTATCAGAAACCAAAACTGCGTATCAAAAACCCGGTTCACAAAACGTTTAATTAGTTCTGCCATCAGATTCCCCTTGGAGACGGGCTTCGATAGCCTTGCGAATCTCCTTCTTAAATTCAGGTCTGATCTTATAAGATATATCGAATTGGGGTGCATCTGGAACGACCTTTAAAGTCTCGTTGACCCAGTCGAGCGTCTTGGCGTAATTCGAACATTCACGGCAAACAAGCAAGTGCAGCCTATGTCCAAACCTCTGCCGACGGTTCATGTACAGGTGGCAAAGCGAGAGCCAGGATCTATGTGTGGCTTCCTCACAGTCGGGGATTATGCGGAACATCATTTTACGCATTGTACCCATTTTAACATTACTGTTCTTCATCAATCCCTCTTACTTTTAGGCCCAAATATGTCTGAAAGGCATTTGCGCAAAAATGAGCGAGCGCGGTGCATTAACACCCAGACATTGTTATCAGTTACGCCATGCTCTACCGCAATCTTGGTAGTCGACTGACCTTCGACCTCCTTTGCCCAAAAGATCTCCGCGGTTTTATTCGGGAGCTTTTCGAGGCAGGATACGACCACATCCCAAAACTCGGCACGCATCAGAGCTCGATCAGGAGAGATATTTCGCAAATCCTCTAATTTCGCCTCATCAAATTCGGATGATTCCAGTTCCACGAAACTTCGCTGCCGTTGCCGCGCGCTTTCGCGTAAGACGTTCTTCATGATAGCTATCAGCCACGTCTTCAACGTACTTTTACCCTGGAAAGTATCAATCTTTCGCAACCCACGGAACAACGTCTCCTGAACCGTCTCCTCAGCCTCCTCACGGTTGCGCGTACGGAAGTAAGCAAAGCTGTAGAGCGCCTCGCCATAGATATCAATCCATTTGGAGGGATCAAGGTGAGTGGTCATACGTACCTTATCTGGTCAAGGTTTGCCATAGTGCGGAAACACTAGAAAACCAGAGCCAAACATGTACCTCAAGTTTCTTTGCCGGTAGCTCTGGCATTGATATTATTCAATCGATTTGGTCTTTCTTTAAGGCAGAATCATCAAGCCAGGATAATATTTCTTGTTCTCAACCGTGTTTCGAGGTCACTTTTTTTGAAGGGTGCGTTAAATGGCTCAGGTGTCACGTTGAACACTTTTCCGGGAAGCACTGGAAGGATCCTTAACAGTAGGTCTTCCAAAACGCAGGTATTCCGGGGGATATGCGTCTTCGCCAAATATTTTTGTAAGGAATCAGGGTAAAAAATCACCACTCAGTGAGAATCTTCGCTAACAAAACAGATTAAATTCTATCAATTCGCTTTTGGCTCCAAGCCACCGCTCCAAAACAGCACAAACAACCCCATTGAATACAATCAGAATCTTCATCTAAAAGATAATTATTATTGCACGTTTCATCCTTCAAGATACCGTTTCTACATGCGCCCGACCCAAATCAATATCTTCTCTGAACTCGAAATCAATAATCCCTCCCATGCCTTCGTCGAGAACGTGGATCTGGTCGTTACGCGTTACGGCGAATCGGAGGAGGAACTCTCCGTCTTGTACGGACGTTGTGCTCACCGGGGCGCGTTGCTCGCCGACGGCTATATTTCCGGAATGAATTTAATATGCGGCGTCCACGATTGGGACTATCGCGTCGATACCGGCATCTCCGAGTATAACAATTCTGAGCAATTGCCTAAGTTCTCCTCCTGGGTGGAAGACGGCAAAGTGTTGGTCGATGCCGACGAAATCGCGGCTTGGGAGAATGAACATCCGCAACCGTTTGATCGCGAGGAATACCTTGGCAATTATGCCGACACGCATCCTGTCGCCGAGGAAGACAAGGTCGGCGAAATTCAACACCTCGCAAAATTCGGCCTGACAAAATGGGGGCACCACGGCTCGACCGCAGCAATGGGCGTTCCACGGACAGACCTCCCTCGTTGGGATGACATCCAAATCCTGACTGCTCAGTTGCACAAGCTGCCGTTGTTCGATGACGCAGAAGTCGCCACCGAATTGGTCATCGGCCCGAATGCGGAAAAACCGCTGAAGCTAAAGATTCCCCTCTTTGTTTCCGACATGTCCTTTGGAGCGCTCTCCGAAGAGGCGAAAGTTTCACTCGCACGAGGAGCAGAGATGGCGGGCACCGGTATCTGCTCAGGCGAAGGGGGCATGCTTCCAGAGGAACAGGCAGAAAACAGCCGCTATTTTTATGAACTCGCCAGCGCCAAGTTCGGATACTCAGAAGATAAGTTGGCAAAGGTACAGGCCTTCCATTTCAAGGGTGGCCAAGGAGCAAAGACCGGCACAGGTGGACATTTACCCGGGGTGAAGGTTCAGGGTAAGATCGCTGAGGTGCGTGGTCTGGAACCGGGAACGACCGCCATTTCTCCCCCGCGATTTGCCGAATTCTCCACCGCCCAAGACTTCGCCGATTTCGGCGACCACGTCCGGCAACTCACCGGCGGCATCCCCATCGGTTTCAAAATGTCGGCCCAACACATCGAGAAGGACATCGACTTCGCATTGGAGGTAGGTGTCGACTACATCATCCTTGACGGTCGTGGGGGTGGCACAGGCGCCGCACCGACGATCTTCCGCAATCACATTTCCGTGCCAACCATCCCCGCACTAGCACGAGCACGACGTCACCTCGACCGTTGTGAGGCACGCGGGATCACCCTGATTGCCACCGGCGGCCTGCGCACCGCACCCGATTTTGTAAAAGCCCTGGCCCTAGGCGCAGATGGTATTGCACTTTCAAACTCAGCCATGCAAGCGATCGGTTGTATCGCCATGAGAGCCTGCAGCAGCAACAATTGCCCGGTTGGTATCGCCACCCAAAATGAGGAGCTCCGCAAACGCCTTAACATCGCGTCTTCGGCAACCCGGTTAAAAAACTTTTTCGAGGCGAGCACCGACTTGATGAAACTTCTTTCCCGCGCCTGTGGTTACGACAGCTTTAGGAAATTTAATCCCGGTGATCTTTCCACCTACGACGAGAAGATAGCCCGATTGACTGGAATCGCCTGGGCTGGCGGCGGTCAGCTCGACTGACCGTTTGTTGCGAAATAATTTTCCCTAACCCTTCGTCGAATGGGCCTGCCAATATTACGCTCTATTGAGCAGATAAATCTGAAATCTTCCAATCAACTCACATCACCTCAATGACCGAAAAGAATAACAATCTCGTTTGGCATAAAATCCTCGAATCCGGTGAGCTTCCCGATGGCCGGGTTACCACGGCTTCGGTTGGCACACAAACATTCGCAGTATCCAATTTTCAAGGACAGTATGGAGCGCTCACGAATGCGTGCCCCCACCAGTCGGGACCGCTCGGTGAGGGCTCGATCGAAACCGGAGCTGAAGGCAGATGCTGGTTGCGTTGCCCCTGGCACGGTTGGGACTTTGATCCTATCACTGGCGAATCTCCCGGTGGGCATGGAGACCATTTAACCACGTTCCCGATCGAGGAGCGCGATGATGGTATCTACCTCGCTGTAGAAGAAGAAACTACCCGGGCGCGCAGCAACTCGGACGTCATGGCCGAAACCATGGTCAATTGGGGCATCAAACAAGTCTTCGGTATGGTAGGTCACTCCAACTTGGGTATGGCCGACGCATTGCGCGTTCAGGAGGAAGCCGGCAACCTCAATTTCTACGGCGTTCGCCACGAGGGCGCGGCCGCATTCGCCTGCTCGGGCTACGCAAAACTCACTGGACGTCCAGCAGCTTGTTTCACCATCGCCGGACCCGGTGCAACCAATCTCATGACCGGACTCTACGATGCCAAAGTCGATCGGGCGCCGCTGCTGGCGATCACCGGCCAAGTCGACACCCAGGTGTTGGGACCCGGAGCATTTCAGGAGGTCGATCTCATTGGCGCTTTCAAAGACGTATCCGCCTTTAACCACACCGTTTATGCCGATTCGAAACATGGCGAGATAGTCAGCCTGGCGCTTAAGAACGCGTTACTCACGCGCAATCCCGTCACGCTTGTTTTGCCCAACGAGGTGCAGGAGATGGAAAATGCGGAAGGCGAGGCGGGTTCCCCCGAGGGAAGAATCGCCGCGCTCGACATCGCTCCACCACAGTCGGTGCTCGACGATGCAGTGGCCAAGATCAAGGAGGCAAAACGCCCCATTCTGATCATCGGCCACGGAGCACGGTTCGACATGGACGCGATTATAAGCTTCGCCGAAAAACTCGATATCCCAGTGCTCACAACTTTCAAAGCTAAAGGGTTGATCTCCGACAACCACCCCTTGGGTTGTGGCGTACTTGGGCGTTCGGGAACACCGATCGCCAGTTGGTTTATGAACGAGTGCGACCGTATCATCGCGGTGGGCGCCTCCTTCTCCAACCACACCGGCATCGCCAGTTACTATCCAATCATTCAGATCGATTTTGACCCAATGGCCCTTGGCAAATTTCACTCGGTTGAGCTACCGGTGCTGGGAGAAATAGGGCGAACGTTCGAGATGCTCCACGACGCCTTCCCGGAAAACATCGACCGCGGCAACATGCGGGAGGAAGTAGCCGAACGCTGGAAGATTTGGCGAGAAGAGAAGGAAAGCCGCGTACAGGATGACTCGGGCAAAGGCATCAACGCCGCCTTGCTATTTGCCGCAATGACACGCCAGTGTCAGGACAATGCCATTATAGCCGTGGATGTCGGCAATAACACCTACTCCTTCGGACGCTATTTCGAGGCAAGTGGTGACCAGGCAGTGCTGATGTCCGGTTACCTGGGCTCGATTGGTTTTGGCTACTCTGCTTCCATGGGCGCATGGGCGGCCACCCAGGAAGACGATCCAAAATTTAAAGACCGGCCCGTCTGGGTGGTGAGCGGCGACGGCGGTTTCGGGCAATATCTGGGCGAAGTTTTAACTGCGGTGAAGTATATCATGAACCTCACCCATGTCCTCATGCACAACGATGAGCTCGGCAAAATTTCCAAAGAACAACGCGCAGCCCATTTTGAGGTTTGGAAGACTGATCTTCACAACCCGAACTTCGCCGAATACGTCAACCTTTGCGGTGGAAAGGGCATACGTGTTACGGATCCGGCAAAGCTCGATGAGGCGCTCGCCGAAGCACGCGATTACAACGGTCCGGCTACGGTTGAAGTAATGACCGACGCACTTCTGGTCTAACCATGATTACCATCATTCCACTTCTTCTCTTCCTACTCGGCATCTACCTGGCAATCGGTTTCGTTTTCGGAATCCTCTTTGCCTTTGCGGGCGCGAAGAGCATTGATCCCAGCGCGGCTGACGGCACATGGGGGTTTAAAATTCTAATCATCCCGGGCTGCGCTATTTTCTGGCCCTATCTTCTCAAGCGCTGGCTCAAAAAGTCACCGCCGCCCGAAGAATATTCCGCACACCGTCGAGCTGCAAAATCCTAGTAAATAGTATCATGCAACGCTTTCATCGCAACCGCCACCGTCTTGTCTGGACGATTCTCGCACCTGTTGTCCTCGTGATACTCATCCTGGCTATAATCAATCGTCCGGAGTGGCCGGAGATGGATTCACTGCCGGGTACTGAAACTAGTCAAGGATCCGGAAAGTAACAGTATGTCAGTATCCTACAAAGCTGTTGGATGGACCGCTTTTAAAAAACGATACGATTGGATGCTCGTCGTCGCCGTCGTGCTGTTTATTGGCATCTTCACGAGCGTTGGGCTGGCAAGCCATCCCGCGATCACACTAGAGATTCTTTTAATACGCGCCACGGCAGTTGCCGCTATCACCCTTCTTCACGTCATACTCGCGATTGGTCCGCTCGCGCGAAGAAACAAGTTGTGGCTACCGATGCTCTACAATCG
Source organism: Verrucomicrobiota bacterium (assembly GCA_027297085.1). Lineage (GTDB taxonomy): Bacteria > Verrucomicrobiota > Verrucomicrobiia > Opitutales > UBA2995 > UBA2995. Next base: position 7,109 of record JAPUIL010000522.1, read on the forward strand.
CCGCCACCTCGGTGTGACCATGTTTCTACTGGCCTTTATTCATGCGCTGCTGGTCGTTCTCACCTATCATGCTGGAGGTCCAACGAATGCTATCGTTTCCATTTTCACGTCGGATATCGGCGCCCGGATGGCTGCGTTTCCGTTCCAGGCCTTCGGGTTCGGAGCGCTATTAATTTTATTCGTGATGGCCGCGACCAGCCACGACTTTTGGTTGGCAAATTTGACAGCACCCGTTTGGAAGACGCTGCACATGGGCGTTTACTTTGCCTATGCTATGCTGGTCGTGCACGTGGCGTTCGGATTTCTACAAGCGGAGACATCGCCGGCATACGTCATTCTTATGGGAATCGGTGTTCTCACCATCGGCGGGTTGCATCTTATGGCAGGCTGGAGTCAGAAAGGCATCGAGGAAGAGCCGAACCGCAGTCCGGACGACGAAGATTACTTCGAAGTTTGCAAGCTTTCGGACCTGACCGAAAACATCCCCTTCGGAAATTCGATCAACGGTGAGCGCATCGCGGTGATTCTTTATGAAGGAAATAAAGTCTCCTGCGTCTCCGGCGTGTGCCAGCACCAAAATGGTCCACTCGCGGAGGGACAATTTAAGTATGGCTGCCTGACCTGTCCATGGCACGGCTACCAATACAAGCCGAACGACGGCTCCTCGCCCGAACCGTTCACGGAAAAGATTCCGACCTTCGATATCAAGATCGTCGAAAACCGTGTCCTCGTGAAGGGCAAACCGAATCCCGCTGGAACCCCGGTCGAACCCGCCATCTACAACCATTCGTAACCCTCGCCCGGCTAATTATCATGAGTGATCCAAACAACGAAGAACCATTCTTCATCGGCTGGGAAGAAAAGCCAGCAGCGCCGGTCAGTGCCTTTAACAAAAAGGTTTCCGTAGCGCTAGTCGTCATCGCGATCGTTGTCGCCGGAATCGTAGCCGCCGCGCAACGGACCATTTCGACCGCCTGGTTTGATTTTGGAAATGTCCAGGAATTCACCGGCGTGCTCATCAAGAGTCCAACGCCCATGCTCATCACTGACAACGAGGTCGAGGGAGAGAAAATTTTCTACCTGGTTGCACGCAATAAGTATGGTTTTCCCGAAGCGGTGGCGGAGAAACACCACCTTCAGCAAATCAAGCTGATGGGCACTTTTCTCGGTGATGAATTGGAAGCGATGATTGAAGTGGTGGATGGCAGTGTCTCTGCGATGGGCAAGACTGACACGATGCCGCTGCCTGAATCCGAAATAGGTACAGCTACCGTTCGAGGGGAGATTGTTGATTCGAAATGCCACCTCGGGTTGATGAACCCCGGTCGCTTCAAACCTCACCGTGCGTGTGCGATCCAATGTCTTATGGGCGGCATTCCACCCATTCTAGTAGCGCAAACACCTCAAGGACAACTCGCGCATTACCTGCTAGTAAGCACCGATGGCTCGGCCATCAACGACGCGGTGCTGGATTACGTGGCCGAACCGGTCGAGGTCACCGGTACGCTTAAACGAGTTGGCGACCGGGGAGTGCTTTACATCGACCCCGCCACCATCAACCGGCTCTAATCCAAAAGTTAAATGGAAATCTATACGCTGGCTGCTGTAATCCTAGGAATTAGTGCCTTGGCCAGTGTATTCAATGCCCGGATACTCCGGCTGCCAGAGACGATAGGTCTCATGGCGACCGGGTTGTTGGCAAGTGCGGCCTTCCTATTGGTCGGGCTGGCATTCCCATCGCTGGTCATGAGTGTATGCCATCGGGTAGCCGCTTTCGATTTTAGCGTCTTCGTTCTCGATTTTGCGTTGGGCTTTCTCATCTTTGCCGGGGCTTTCACAGCTGACTCCGAGTCGATGCAACGTGATCGCTGGCCGATCCTGATTTTTGCTACCTTGGGGATTCTCCTTTCGACATTCATCGCCGGTGGCTTGGCATTTGGAATTTTGCAACTGGTAGGAATGACAAGCGTGCCGTTTATCCACTGCTTGTTGTTCGGCGCTCTTATTTCGCCGACCGATCCCATTGCTGTGCTGGCCATTTTGAAAGGGACAGCCGTACCGCGGTCTTTGCAGGCGGACATCGCTGGTGAAAGTCTGCTCAATGACGGGGTCGCTGTTGTCGTGTTTATCACCATCCTGCAAATGGCTGGAGGGGGTGGTGAACATGGAGGCGCTGAAAGCCACGGTGGCGTTTTGCCAGTGCTGACTTTATTCGCCAGAGAGGTGCTCGGTGGCGCTTTGCTAGGTGCAGTTTTCGGATGGATCGGAACGAAGCTCGTAAGAACGGCTCGGGTGCCAGCCGTCGATATTCTCATATCTCTCGCGATGGTCATGGGGTGTTACGCTGTGGCGTGGAAACTGCACGTTTCCGGCCCCTTGGCTCTGGTGGTTACCGGCCTTATGTTCGGTATAGCCTTGCGGAAACCAGCCACCGGCATTTCAGAATGCGAGTACCTCGACTCCTTCTGGGAAGGGATCGATCACATTCTTAATGCCGTGCTTTTCACACTCATGGGCATGGTATTGTTGGGGCTTTCAGAAAACTTCGAACTGCGTTTCCTTGCTGCCGGGCTGCTGGCTATTCCAGCAGTGCTGCTGGCCCGGCTGACTTCGGTTAGTCTGTCATTGCCGTTGACCAAACTCCGCTCCGGCAAGCCTGGCACGACGATCACGATGCTCACTTGGGGTGGGCTGCGCGGGGGGATTTCCATAGCTCTCGCCCTATCGCTCAGCGGCGAGCTTTCTCGCGATTTGATCCTGATCATGACCTACGTGGTCGTGGCGTTCTCGATCCTGGTGCAAGGTATGACCATCAGTCCGCTTGTTAAGAAACTCATTACGAATAACGATTCCGTCCAATGAACCTCGGAATTCTGGAAACGACCTGGCGCTTTCGACTGCTGTGTGCGACCCTGGTGATTGTCGTCATTGGTATGCCTGTGGTGGCCGAGCTGGCGGGTTTTGACACCACTCCGATCGGTTTGTCCATCATTGTGCC